>CAXPEK010000183.1:0-2287 GCA_964216065.1 Candidatus Actinomarina sp. | reverse complement strand
TGCTTATTTGTTGCTTCTTGCCTTTTTAACTTTTCTTTGGCAATTTTTAAATTATGTAAGGTTTCTGGATGATTTTTATCATTAGCTAATATTTCTTCATATTGCTTGATAGCTGAGCTATATTTTTCTGACATAAAATAACTATTAGCTAAGTTGAATTTATTTTTTAGATCATATTTATTTTCTTTAGAAAATTCTTTAATTGCTGTGCTAAAATCCTGGTTTTTATATGCTGCTACACCTTTGTTATATGGTTTAGTAAAATTTTCCTGAGCAGCCTGATAGTTACCTGATGAAAATAATTTTTCGGCTTTTTGTGCTTGATTAAAAAAAATATTTGCTTGTGCTGGCTCTTGATTAAATAAAAAAATTAAGATTAAACATAATAAAAATCTATAATAATAAAGCAAAATTAAGAGAGCAGGTGCTAAAAAAATATAAAATCCTTCTTCCCATATTTTTATTTTTTCTTTTTCTTTATGTTGCTTAATATTTTGTTGTAATAGCTTCAATAAAGATTTTATATCATCATCATTTTGGCTAGTTCTAAGGTAATTTCCTGCTAAGCTCTTAGTTAATTTATTAAGATTTTCTGCATTAGCTTTAGAATAAATATTGTTATTTTGATAAGTTAAAATTTTGTTATCTTTATATACTGGACCTCCTATTTCTGTTCCAATCAAGAAACTAAAAAAATTTAACTTTTTTTTCTTGATAATTGGGCTTAATTGTTCTGCTAATTCTAGCTCAAAATCTCCATCTGTGAATAATATAATATAATTATTGTCTCCATTAAAATCTCGATATAAATTAATAGCGAGCTGAAGAGCTTCATTAATATTAGTACCTTGTTGTTTAAAATGGCTAGTAGTTAATTTAGCCAATTTGTTAGCTAGAGCTTGATAATCTTTAGTCAGAGGTGTAATCAGATGGGGAATATCAGTGAAGGCTATTAGCGCAATACGACTATTATCTATATTATTTAACATATAATTAATTTTTTCTTTGCTAAAATCATAACGATTCGGCGCAATATCTTTAACATTCATAGATGAAGAGCTATCTAATAAAATAACAATATTATTATTTTGACTAACCAGCTCAGTTTCATGGTAACGCCATCTAGGTTGGGCTAAAGTTAAAATCATTAAGCTGAAGAATAACAATAATAAAAGCCATTTAGTTTTATTAGTTAAATTATTATTTGCTTTAACTAAATGCTTTAAGTTATTGAATGTAGCTAGTTTTTTATATTTTTGGTAATCAATATGAAATTTTCCTTTTAGTTTGTTTAGCTTATTAGTTATATAATAACATAGTGGAAAAGCTATAAATAATAGCAAATAAAATGGCTTGGCAAAATGAAAATTATTTATAATTTCTGACATAATTAAATCCATAATTTGCTAAGAATAAAAATAAGGCAGTTAATATAAAATATTGGTAAATTGCTTTATAGCTATAATAAGCATTATGTGCAAACTTAGTTTTAGTAAGAGAGTCTATTTCATTATAAATATTATTTAATTCTTCTTTATTTTCAGCTGAATAAAACTTACCTTTAGTTAAATTGGCGATATTTTTGAGTGTAACGCTATCTAAAGTTATAAAATGATATTCAAGCTGGCCAAAAGAATTTATAAAAGGAGCTTCTTCATTTTTACCTATGCCAATAGTATAAATAGGTATCTGGTAATTTGCAGAAATTTTAGCTGCTGCTTCTGGTGACATTATACCAGAATTATTTTCACCATCAGTTAGTAAAATTATGGCTCTAGAATTTTTTTCCTTATGTTGTAAGGTTTTTACGCCAAGTGCTAAAGCATCACCAATAGCTGTGCTGCTCCCTGCCATACCAATTTCAGTGGAATTTAAAATTGAATTAATAGCAGTTTTATCATAAGTAAGTGGGCTATCTAAATAAGCATATTGGCCAAATATAATTAAGCCAATCCTGTCATATGTTCTTTGCTTAATAAAATTACTAATTACTTGTTTGCTAATATCAAGTCGAGTTAATGCTGTTGTTTTAGTAGAGAAATCGAGGGCTGACATTGAGTTTGAAACATCAACCAGAATCATTAAATCATCTCCTTCTACATTAATTTGTTTTTTATTAGTGCGTATATTAGGGTCAGCCAGTGCTATAGTTAATAATAGCCAAATAAGATAAAATTTGATAAATTTTCTTTTATCAAAATGAATGTTAGTTACTTTAAATGCTTCTTCTAAATATTTAAAGTTAGGAACAAAAAAGGAGCTATTATTTTTTTGATTTTTTCTTTTT
>CAXPEK010000182.1:0-2333 GCA_964216065.1 Candidatus Actinomarina sp. | reverse complement strand
CTTTTATACTAATGTAAAATTCCTAAATAAAACTAGTTACTTTAAATCGTTTTATAGTTAGGAATTGTTATAAAAATATCGTTAATTATAGTAAAAATTGGATATAATAAAAATAAAATTTAATATTACCAATAATGGAATATTGGCCATAAATAATTTATGGCATTGATCTTTGTTTTGAGGCTTCCATTGCTGAAGCAAATAAAAAACATACAAAAACAAACTATATATACTAACAAAAAACAAAAACTTATAACCAAGCGACAAACCAATTAGTAAAAGCCCCAACATGAAGAATATATAACATAAAAAAATAATATTCTTATTATTTAAACCAAATGTTATAGCAGTAGAATATAAACCCAAAACTAAATCATCTTGTATATCTTGGTATGCATATATTGTATCATAAGCTATAGTATGAAACATAGCAGCAAAATACAAGATTATAGCAGTTAATGTTATATTGCCTGTTATTTCATTAGAGGCTATTAAAATTCCTAAATTAAAAGTTAAACCTAAAAATAGCTGAGGATATCTAAAAAAACGTTTCATCAAAGGATATGATATTATAGGTATAAAAGCTAACAAACCTAATATTATAGTACTATATTTTAACAATAATGCAGTTAATAACGTTATAAATAATAGTAAAATTAATAAAATTATAGCTTCAATCTTACTGACAGAGCCGCAAGCTAAAGGACGGTTTTTGGTCCTTGTTACCTTACGGTCATATTGTATATCCATTAAATCATTTATGATACAACCTATTGAACGCATTAAAAAAGACAAAACTGCAAAAACTAATAAAATATCTAGGTTCTCATAGTCACGATCTAAAACCGTAAAAGCCAATGCTATAGGTAAAAACAAAATAATTGTACCTACTGGCTTATTAAATCTAATTAATTTTAAATATAAGCTTAGCTTACCTAGCATGCTTATCCTCTGGCAATAAGCCCCCTAATTTTTCTCCAGCCAGTAAATGAACATGAAAATGCTCAACCGTCTGCACAGCATTTAAACCATGATTAGAAATTAACCTATAACCTGATTCAACCATATTCTGCTCTGAAGCTATTTTTCTAACTACCTTAAAAAAATCTGCTATTTCTTGACTCTGAGCTTTTAATATAAAATCATCAAAAGAACAATACTCACCTTTAGGAATTACTAAAATATGCTGCTTTGCAGCAGGATTAATATCATTAAAAGCTAAAGTTTTTTCATCTTCATATATTTTTACACAAGCAATCTCACCACGTATAATTTGTGCAAAAACGTTATTTTTATTATATGACATTATATTATTTAAAACCTACCTAATTATCTATAGTTAATCTTGCAACGAATTATTAAAATACTCAATTCTTTCTAAAATATTATGCTCTGCCCGAGTAATAGAGCGACCCATTACCAAATAATCACTACCATTTAACAAAGCCTCCTTAGGAGTCATAACTCTTTTTTGATCACCTTGTTCATCAGTTGCAAAACGCACTCCTGGAGTTACTAATTTTAACTTTATATTCTGACGACGCAAGAATTTTACCTCCAAAGGAGAACATACTAAACCATCTAAACCTACTTCCTCTGCTAGGCAAGCATATTTTAATACCTGATCCTTAATCTTATTGCTAAAACCTAGCTCTTGAAATTGTAATTGGTCTATGGAAGTTAAAATTGATACACCTAAAATCAAAGAATTAGGTTTTTTCTGCGCCACTGCCCATTCGAGCATTTCACGGCCACCACTAATATGGATAGTTAAAAATTTAACCCCTAAATTCAAGGCCTGTTTTACAGCTGCTGCAGTAGTATTTGGTATATCATGAAACTTCAAATCTAAAAATATATCAATATTTTGCTCTTTTATTCTTTTTATTGCAGCAGGACCATTAGCCACGAAAAATTCTAATCCCAACTTAACTGCAACCACTTGATTTTGTAATTGTTTGGCCCAAAAAACTGCTTTATCTAAGTCAGGAGTATCTAATGCTACTATTAAATTTTCTTGAGCTGAGGGCATAAATTAAACCTAAATATGGAGGCCGGAGGCAGAATCGAACTGCCGATAGAGGATTTGCAGTCCCCTGCATTACCACTTTGCTACCCGGCCTAAATTGCTGCTTTATCTTAATCTCTTTTCTACTTACTAGTCAAGCAAATATACATTTAGTCTCTCGCTATATTATAACAAATCTTATCTATAAATCTAATTTTCTGCGATAATTTTATTGATCAAGCTCAAATCAGAACATTCTTATCCACCAAAGTTAATAGCTAGATTCTCTGTTATACTATTTTCAATTTGTGATTGACCATATAAT
>CAXPEK010000181.1:0-3860 GCA_964216065.1 Candidatus Actinomarina sp. | reverse complement strand
AAAACTAGGCATTGAGCGCAGAGTACATACGCAAGGCGAAAATAAGTCTGTAATGGACCCTTTTAGCCAAGAAAAAAAAGAAGATATTGCTCTGATTAAAAATATACAAAAAGATATACATGAATCATTTATCAACCATGTAAAAAATAATAGAGGAAAAAAACTTCATCAATCAGAAAAGCTTTTTACAGGAAAATTTTGGTCTGGAAAACAGGCACTAAAATTAGGTCTAATAGATCAAATTGGCTTTTATGAAGATATAATGAAGAAAAAATACGGTAAAAAAATCAATTATAAATTAATCGAAGCAAAACAAGGTTTTTTACAAAGAAAATTTGCTAATTCTTTTAGCAATATCTTGCAAAATTTTCTTGGTAATTTTAGAGAAATATTGCATGAAGAAAAATACAAGTTATAGTCAGAATAAAATATAATTAATTATTATGAAACCAACAAAAAAAGTTAGACAGATATTAAACTGGTACGATAGTGACAACCCAGGAACCAAAAAAAACCTCGCACAAATAATGATGACCGGCAAGCTAGCTGGTACAGGAAAAATGGTGATCTTGCCAGTAGATCAGGGCTTTGAACATGGTCCTGCTAGAAGCTTTGCACCCAACCCCGCAGCTTCTGATCCTGAATATCATTTTAAATTAGCCATTGATGCAGGTTTAAATGCTTATGCTGCTCCACTTGGTATGTTAGAATTTGCAGCTAACAAATATGCAGGAAGTATTCCCTTAATTTTAAAGTTAAACAGTTCCAATTCTCTAGCAAGAGACAAAGAAGCTCCTCACCAAGCGTTAACTTCATCAGTTAGAGATGCCGTTCGTCTTGGTTGTTCTGCGGTTGGTTTTACTATCTATCCTGGCTCTGATGCACAATTTGAGATGATAGAAGAAATAAAAGAACTTACCGAAGAGGCAAAATCTTATGGACTAGCCGTTGTGATATGGTCTTATCCAAGAGGTGGTAATTTAACTAAAGAAGGTGAAACCGCTGTTGATATTTGTGCTTATGCTGCTCATATTGCTGCATTAGCAGGCGCTCACATTATCAAGGTAAAACCTCCTACTAATCATTTAGAATTAGCTGAAGCAAAAAAAGTATATTTAGAGGAAAAAATTAATATTGAAACCTTAAAAGATCTCATTTCTCATGTTATGGAAACAACTTTTAATCGCAAAAGAATTGTAATTTTCTCCGGAGGAGCTAGCAAAGGTTTAGACGCAGTTTATGATGAAATTAGACAATTAAGAGATGGAGGCGCTCATGGCTCTATTATCGGCAGAAATACCTTCCAAAGAAAAAGAGAAGATGCTTTAAAAATGCTAAAAAATATCACTGATATTTATTTAGGAAAACTTTAAATATGTCATTATTATATTTGATTTCGCCTCCAAATATTGATTTAGACCAATTTCCTGATTTATTAGCAGCAATATTTGAGCAATCAAATAAGTCAATAGGAGCTTTTCAATTAAGACTTAAAGATTATTCTGAAGAAGATATATTAAAAATTAGTAAAATCTTATTACCTATTTGCAAATCATATCATATAGATTATTATATCAATGATCATTATAAGATAGCAGAAAAACTAGAAATAGATGGCATTCATCTAGGACAAAATGATGGTAATATTGCAAAGATCTGTCAAACATATGGTGCCAATTTTAAAATTGGCATAAGTTGCATGAACTCTATAGAACTAGCATTTAATGCTAAAAAACTAGGTGTTAATTACGTTTCATTTGGTGCTTTTTTTCCATCTAATAGCAAAAAAAACACCAAATCAGCTAAATTAGAAATTCTTAGAGAATGGCAGGTAAAAAGTTCTCTTCCATGTGCTGCAATAGGAGGCATAAACCAAAATAATATTCAGCAAATAGCTAGGCATGAACCTTATTATATTTGTCTAATTTCTGCTGTATGGTCTGCTACAAACCCTATTCTTGCAATAAAAAAAATCACTAAATTATTAAAAAAACTCGATTAAGTTAAATTTATGAAAAAAATTTTATTTATATGCACAGGTAATATATGCAGATCACCAGTAGCAGAAGTAATCTGTAAAACAAAATTAGAAAAATTAGGAATTCTGACGCAATTTGAGATAGAATCTGCAGCAATCCAAGGTCATCATATAGGAGAGCCGCCTGACCATAGAGTATTTATAGAGGGTGAAAAAAGAGGCTTAAATTTTGCTCATATTCACTCAAGAAAAGTACAACTAAACGATTATTATCAATTTGAACTAATGTTAGGCATGACAAAACATCATGTCGATTACTTAGAATCTCATAAACCAGCTGATTCAGTGACTAAAATTGCATTATTTGCGAATTATGCTGATCAAAACCTTTATGAAGATATAAAAGACCCTTATTATGGTAATAAAGAAAATTTCATTGAAATGTTTGACCAAATCGACAAAATAAGCAGCAAACTCATCCAAAAAATTACCCAAAATTAACAAATAATAATCTATAAAGTAAAATCTAACTTAAACTATAGATTTTTATAGATTTTGCCAAAATTTACAATAGAATCAGGATAAATATAAATATTGCTAATATGATAAATGCTAATTCGATAAGAGTAGGAAATATAATAAACTTTGCTAAAAAATTATGTGTTGTTACTAAAACCGCTCATACTCAACCAGGTAAAGGAGGAGCCTTTGTACAAATGGAGTTAAAAGATATTTTAACTGGCACTAAATATAGTGAAAGATTCAGATCAGAAGATAAAATAGATAAAGCTTTTTTAGATGAAATAGAATTACAATTTTTATATGAAGATGGTGAAAAATATTATTTTATGGATAATAATTCATATGAGCAAATTGAGCTTATTAAAGATATTATAGCAGCAGAACAACAACCATTTCTTAGTGAAGGAATTATTGTGAGAGGGCAAAGCTATGAAAACAACATTATTTCCATTGCTTTACCTGAAACTCTAGAATTCACAGTTGAATCTACAGAATCAACAGTAAAAGGACAGACTGCAGCTTCTTCTAACAAACCGGCTATTTTAAATAATGGTGTTAAAATTATGGTGCCACCATTTATCAATGAGGGTGATAATATTATTATAAGAATTGCAGATAGAACTTATATAGAAAGAGCAAAATAGTGGGATATCCAAGACTTATATATTTATTAGAGCAAATTATTCTTCAAGGAAAAGATCAAATAACTAGAGATTTTGGAGAGTTAGCTTATGCACAATCTAACCGAAATTTACCCCTTAAATTTGCTGAAAAATTAGAAGAAATTGTAACTAGCAAAATTTTAGAAAAAGCTAAAAAAATTTTAGCAAGGCAAGGTATAATTATTAATAACCAAATATTAGTAACTTCTACGAATCATGATTACCTAGTAATTAGCATATTACCTGAGAAAAATAATCTTTTACGTTCTATACCTTTTATTAGTTGTAGTATTATGAGCGCTAAATTAAATGACCAGCTAGAACCTGTTAATATTGCCGCTGCGGCTATTTATAACCCACTTACAGGTCAGTTTTACTGGTCAGATGAAGAGAAAAGGGCTAGAGAAAATTTTAGAAAAATTATGACTAGTCAGGTAACCGATATTAATATAGCAAATAATATAAAATTATCTTCGCCCAATTTAGAGTTATGCTGGTTAGCTTCAGGCAAGATAGATTATGCTTATATAAAATTTCAAAATTACCTTGATGTAGCAGCAGCAGATTTTATTGCAAAAAAAGCTGGAGCTATTAGTGTTATTGATAATAAAGAAAATAATATTAAAATAGCAGCTAATCAAGAGTTATTTTCATGTCTAAAATAAATATTGGCATCATAGGTGCATCGGGCTACACAG
>CAXPEK010000180.1:0-2547 GCA_964216065.1 Candidatus Actinomarina sp. | reverse complement strand
AAATAGCTTTATTAATATGTCTGAAAAATTTTATACAGATAATTTTGCTCTTGGAGTAGTAAAAGAATTTAATCAAAAATTCCATATGGGTTTTATATTTTCTAAACCATGGCAAATAAACAAAGGTGACTTTACTTATACTATACCAGTAGGTCTTGATAATAATGGTACAATTATAACTGATAGTTACAAGGTGGATTTTTCTAAACAAGTAAAATTAGATTATGAGATTTTTCTCCAGAAACAATTTTCAGATAATAATGCTTTAAAATTTAACTTTATTTTACATGCAAGTAAATTTTCTGGCCAAAAAACTAGGGAAGCAGAAATTTTAATGTTTTATGATTACTTTTTTTAAAAAATCAATTAAATATAAAATAAATTAAGTAATAACTGATAAAATGAATAAAATTATTGATGGCAAAAAATTTGCTGCAGATTTATGTGCAAAATTAGCGATAGAAACTAAAAATTTTCAAGAAACTAAAAATATCACTCCTGGCTTAGCCGTAATTTTAGTGGGTAATGACCCTGCAAGTCAAGTATATGTAACTAATAAAAAGAAAAAAGCTCAAAGTTTAGGTTTTTACTCACAAGAAATTATTTTACCAGATAATATTAGTGAAACTGCCTTATTAGCAGAAATTAATAAGCTAAATAATGATAATAAAATACATGGTATTTTGGTACAATTACCTTTACCTAAACATATTAATAAAGATAGAATTATTAATGCTATTAAAGTTGAAAAAGATGTAGATGGTTTTAATATTCAAAATGTTGGGCGGTTATATACTGGCCAAGATTCTTTAGTACCATGCACCCCGCAGGGATGTCTGTTATTGTTAGAAGAGCTTTTTCAAGCTGATTTATCTGGTAAAAAAGCAGTAATAATTGGTCGTTCTAATATTGTTGGTAAACCTATGGCAGAATTATTATTGCAAAAAAACTGCACTACAACCATAATTCATTCAAAAACCCGCCAAGTAAAAGAAATATTACTTAGTGCAGATATTATTGTTGCCGCAGTGGGAATAGCAAATTTTGTGAAAGCAGAAATGGTCAAAAAAGATGTAGTAATAATTGATGTAGGTATCAATAGAATTAAAGTTAATGAAAAATTTAAATTAGTAGGTGATGTAGATTTTAATGATGTTTATGACAAGGTTGCAGCTGTTACACCAGTGCCTGGTGGAGTAGGGCCCATGACTATTGCCTGTTTGATGAAGAACACATTAAAAGCTGCTAAATTAGCTAGTAATAATTTGTAATTTTTTTATTCTGAAAAGCTTGATCTAACATTTCAATCATTCTTTTATCTCTTGTTTTGGCATTATTAGCTCCAGCAATTACTGCAATAAATTCTTGATCTTCACTGGCTGCACTAGTAATTAAATTAAAACCAGATTTTTTAGTATAGCCTGTTTTCATACCTTCTGCATATTTATAATTAAGTAATACTCTATTATGAGAGGTGAAAATTTTATTTTTATATTTAAAAGAAGTATCTGCAAACATATGATAATATTCAGGAAAATGTTTTTTTAAGTAAAAAGCAAGTCTTCCTATATCATAAGCGGTAGTAATTTGGTCATCATAATGTAAACCAGAAGAATTTCTAAAGTAGCTATGATGCATTCCTAATTTCTTAGCTCTTATATTCATTAATTCAGTGAAATTCCATTCACTAGGAGCTAAGCTTTCTGCTAAAACCATACTAGCGTCATTTGCTGATTTAACAATTAAGGCGTTAAGTGCCTCTTTAACCGTAATTACCTCACCAGCTTTGAGCCCAATTTTACTGGCAGGTTGGGCACTAGCTTTCTAACTTATAGTTAATGGACCATCTAAAGTTAAATAGCCTTTTTTAAGAGCATGAAAAGTTAAATAAATAGTCATCAACTTAGTTAATGAGGCTGGATGAATTATTGCCTTCATATTATGCTGATGGATGATTTTGCCGTTTTTATCAATAATTAACTCACTATAATTTTGAGCTTTTAAGCTGCCTGTAAGTAAGAAAAAAATTAGGATAAAATTACTTAAAATTATGGGCATTTTCAGCTGCTCTAAAAATCACCGCCGCTTTATTTTCGGTTTCTTCATATTCCATTTTCGGCTTAGAATCATAAACAATGCCAGCACCAGCTTGAGCATATAATATTTTATCTTTCAACAGAGCTGTTCTTAACATAATTGCCATATCCATATGTTTTTTATGTGTTGAAAAATAACCTACACAGCCTGAATAAAAAGATCTTTTCGCCGGCTCTAATTCAGCAATTAATTGCATAGCTCTAATTTTTGGTGCACCAGATACAGTGCCAGCTGGAAAACCAGCAATAAGTGCATCTAAACAACTTTTATCTTGGCTAATTTTACCATCAATGTTAGAGCTAATATGCATAACATGAGAATAATACTCAATTTCCATATATTTATTTACTTCAATAGAATTTTTGTCAGCAACTCTACCTATATCATTTCTGCCTAAATCTATTAGCATTAAATGTTCTGCTACTTCTTTTTCATCATTTAGTAAATCAT
>CAXPEK010000179.1:0-2066 GCA_964216065.1 Candidatus Actinomarina sp. | reverse complement strand
CTCTCTAGCAGCACAAACTGCTATTAATGTACCATCACTTTTAGCTCATGCTTTAGTCACGAATGTTTATTCTGTAAAAAAAAATAACAATGTATTTGTCACTGGAGCTACTGGAGGTGTAGGCAATATATTAACACAAATTTTGGCATCAATAGGAGTGAAAGTTTACGGCATTGTGGGTCAAGATGCTAAAATTAGTCAAGCTAAAGCATTTGGCTGTAAACATGTATTTAACTGTAATAAAAAAGATTTTTATGAAGAAGTAGCTGATGCTACTAATAACCAAGGTGCCAGTGTTATATATGATGCTATAGGAGAAAGTTTTTATCCTAAGGCAATAGAAATATTGCAGAGAACTGGTATTTTAGTAAATTATGGTGATAGTTCAGGTTCTATTAAAGATATGAGAGCCATGGAATTATGGAAAAAAAGTCTTTTTTTTGTAAAGCCACATTTATCAATTATTAGAGGTTTTAATTTAGACAGAATAATAAGTAATGACTATTTATTTACAGCTATAACCAAAAAAAATATTACTCCTCACTTTGAAGTTGTAGATTTTAAAAATATTGCAGAAGCACATCGAAGGATAGAAAATAGAGAGGTAATCGGTAATATTGTAGCTAAATTATAAATAATGGTCGGGGCGGAGAGATTCGAACTCCCGACCCCCTGGTCCCAAACCAGATGCGCTACCAGACTGCGCTACGCCCCGATTTATACATTATATAGCTTTACATTTAGCTAAAATGCTAGATGATTTTATTTTTATTTAATTAAAATGCAAGAAGCTTTAAATAAAATTATTATAATAGCTGGACCTACAGCATCAGGTAAATCGCAACTTGCACTAAAAATTGCCCAAAAATTAAAGAAAGCAGAAATCATCAATGCAGATTCTATGCAATTATATCAAAATCTACCTATATTATCTGCCCAGCCTAACATTACAGAACAAGAATTATGCAAACATAACTTTTATGGTTTTTTAGCTAGTCACGAAAAATTTTCAGTTGCAGCATGGTTAAATTTAGTTCTGCCAAAAATAAAGCAATTACTTAGCAATAATATTACCCCTATTATTGTGGGTGGAACGGGCATGTATATATATAATTTAACTAATGGTTTACGCGCCTTAGCTGATATTCCAGCAGCAATTACAAATAGTACCAATAATATTTATAACAAAAAAGGTCTTGATTATTTATATGCTGAATTAATTAAAATAGACTTAAATTTTAGTAACTTAATAGCAAAGAATGATACTCAAAGAATTATTAGATATTACAATATATTTAAAGCACATAACTTAACTCCTACAGAATACCAAGCTTTGCCTAATCATAAATTTTTCTCAGATGATTTATTTTTAAATCTTACATTAATAACTCATAAAGAAGAATTAGAGCTAAATATTAAAAAAAGACTGAATTTTATGTTTGAAAATGGTGCAATAAACGAAGTTAAGCAGCTAACCAAACAAATAGCTGATAAAAACCAGCCAATCACTCGCACAATAGGTTTTAAACAGCTTAGGGATTATTTAGCAAACAATATAAGCTATGAAGAAGCATTAAATTCTTCATATTTAGAAACCAAAAAATATGCCAAAAGGCAGATCACTTGGTTTAAAAATAAAATTAACGAAAATATTGCCAACATAACTTCTACAGATATGCTTGAATTATATAATATTTTTCTTTCTGAATATGCTAAGTAATATGTTAACAATTTTTTTTATAATAATTTTATTATTATTTGGCTTTAATAACAGTGAAATAATCAAAATTAACTTAATACCTGGCTTATATAATTTTGAGTTTAAAACATATATGGTAATATTTACGTGTTTTCTTTTAGGTTTTTGCTCTGCCTATTTCTTTATGTCAAAAAAACTTATTATTGCTAAAATAATGGCGTGGAAAAAAAGTAAAAAAATTACATTATTAGAGAAACAATTGGAAGAGAAAACCACTAAAGATCATGAAACAAAAAATAAAATTATGTGGCATCAATAATCTAGAAATCCTAGATTTTATCATTAATTATCATTATCAGCCTGATTT
>CAXPEK010000178.1:0-5336 GCA_964216065.1 Candidatus Actinomarina sp. | reverse complement strand
TAAATCATAAGTACCATTTTGCTTATTAAAATCTCCATCTAAACTATGAGTTATTGTAATAGGAGTTTGCCTTATTCCATTATTTGATTTGTATTTGGCTGCAAATTTTACTATAGAATTTATTTTTATTAATTTGTTAACTATATCTATCTTTCCAGCTATAGCTGCTTCTAAACCATCTAGAGAAAACCTTATATTATTAATCAAAATTATACCATTAATTATATTTAATTCTCCTTTAGCTGAACTAAAATAAGTGCTACCTAATCTTATTTCCTCTGATAAAGGTTTAATAAATTTACTCTTAGGTATAGAGCTTAAATCAGCAATATCTTGGATAATTTGGGGCAAAGCCAATCTATCAACTTTTATATTAGATGCATAATATTTATTTTTAGATTTGATTTGTTTAACCATTATATGAGGCGTATTACCATAAGTTTGAAGCGTTCCTGCTATATTTACTAACGCTTCAATGTTATCTATGTTAAATAAAAATTTAAGAAAATTACTAAGATAAAAACTATCAAAATTATAAGATAATGAGATTTGAGGTAAGCCGTCTAAGATAAAACTTCCTTTGATCTCAAATGAACCATTATCTATGTCTCCAGATGCTTTGATAATATTTAAAATATTATCCTTAATATCTACATTAAAAGTACTATTACTTACTTCTAACTCATTATAGCTTAATTTTTTAAACCTAGATTTAAAATTAAAGTCTAAATCTTCGAAATTAGGAAAGAGTATAAAATCTTTAGACCATAGTTGATTACTAGTTTTATATTCTTCTATATAATCAAATATTGATAGATCCGCTTGCTTAGCCTGTAAATTCATATTAATATATGGCTTAGCACTATCAAGATTTACCATTATCTTAGCATTAAAGTCATTTTCTTGAGAGCTAACATTGATATTTTCAATATCTAAAACCCTATAACTGACCTTGGCTTGAGCTGAAAAATTATCTATCTCGTGATTATTAAAAATTATATTATCAAAATTTAAGTTATAATGAATGACATTAAAAATATTTCTTAACCATAAAAATCTCTGAAACAAAGAAACAGAAGAGTCTTTTCTAGAAATATTCTCATAAAGTAAATGTATAAAATGCCTATAGTTTTTTAGATCTTTATAAAGCAAATAATTATTAAAATTAATATTACTAAAATTTAAGTCAAATCTTGAATCATCTTGTTCTGCAATATCATAATTTATCGCACCTTTAACTGTACTATCTCCGAAAAAACCATCTATATTGTCTAGTATTATTTTATCGCCAGAAATCTCTAAATTAGCATCAATATTATATGGCTGATCTTGGTCATTTTTTAAATTAACAAAATTGACATTAAAAAGTGAGGTCATTAATTCTTTTATATTATTACCTGATGAATTTATATTAGCATTAAAGATATATTGTTTATTACTATCTTGCTTATATTCTCCCTGCAAACTATTATAATTATTCTCATTTATTTGAAAAGATAACTCATTAATTCGAAAACCAGTCTCTTTACCAAGAACCAACTCCGTTTTTATCGGGCCTATCTCTTTATCTTTGAAAATTAAGCTATTAAATGATCCAGATACTAAAATTTTACTGCTACCAAGAAACAAACCTTGATGATGAATATCAGCCATTGTTGCCATTTCTTCCTTAATAAAATTTCTTTTGTAATTTGAGATTAAAGCATCTAAATTTAGTCTAGAAAAATTAAAATTTAAATCACCTTCACCTTTTTCATACACATAACCAGAAAAGGATCCCTCTAAAGCTTCTCCTACGATTGCTCCTTCACTAATGCTTATTTTACTATTTTCTTTAACAAAACCAAATGAGGCAGCATATGATGATTTTCGCTTGTCTGGATATAAAAACCATGCTGGTGCAAGATTATTAAAAACTAATTTTTGAATGTCATCTCCAGATATATCAACTTTTCCAGCAAAAACTTCTGTTTCTTTGTTGTAATTTGAAGATAGCTCAAGTGATCCTCCACTAAAGCTTAAAAACAAATCTAAACCCATATCTTTAGAATCATTATTCTCAATCTTAAGATCGAATTTATAATTGCTCAAACCCTGCGCAAATGCGCCTTTAATATCTGTTATCTTGCCTTTAGTTTCAACCGTAAAATCTAGGTTTCGATATGTTGTTTCCTCGTTATCTTCATTGTAGTAGGTTAAATCAGAATTTTGAATATGAAGTTTTTTATATGGAAAGTTTAGAACTTTTGGTTCATCAGCTAAGTTGGAATTAGCAATTCTATTATAGTGAATTTTTGAATTTTTAATAACTATTTCATTTAAAGATATATCACCACTAAGTAGATTTAATATTGGAACAGAAGCCTCAAATTCAGCGGCTCTAATAATGTTTATATTATAACCCTTGATTTTGTAATCATATAGTCTTAAATGAGAAATAGTAAATTTGGGACGAGGAAAGAATTTTAATTTAATCTTACCCCTTATTTCTGCTTTAGCTCCAAGATTTTCTGTAATATCCGCAGCAATAGTATCCTTGTTTTTTGACGCAGATAGCAATTTACTAAATACAAAAATAAATTCAGCAGAAATACCGAAAATTATAAATAACACTAAGAATTTTCTTTTCAAATTAACACCTAATATAATTTACTGATATAAAATTATTTTTTATTTATGTATTGTTATCATGTAATAATTTTAAATCAATGATTAAAACAGACTATCAAATAAAAGAACCGCTCAATAATGAACAATTAGAAGCTGTCAACTATAACTCAGGACCATTACTAATATTAGCAGGAGCAGGAACTGGTAAAACTAAAGTACTAACTAGTAAAATTGCATATTTAATAGAGCATAATATGGCACTGCCACAACAAATATTGGCAGTTACCTTTACTAATAAAGCAGCAAGAGAAATGATTAATAGAGTAGAAAATCTTGTGGGCTCCTCTTTACCTAGCATGTATATTGGTACATTTCATTCTATTGCGGCTAAAATTCTTAGAAAGAATGCTAATTTAGTAGGTCTTACTAATTATTTTAACATTATTGATACTGATGACCAATTACGTCTAATAAAAAGAATTAGTGCTGATTTAAAATATAATTCTTATGACCTAAATCCTAAATTTATTCTAAATCAAATTTCTCTCGCTAAAGATATAGCTCAAAAAGAAATTAATAATGATTACTGTAATTTTGAGTCAGATATAACTCACAAGATAGACAATATATTTAAAATATATAATGATGAGTTAATTAGGTCTAATTCATGTGATTTTGGTGACCTGATATTACATAATATAAATATTTTAGCTCATAATGAAAATACTCAAAATTATTATAGTAATAAATTTAAATATATTTTGGTGGATGAATATCAAGACACAAATATCTCGCAATATTTATGGCTGAGGCTTTTAGCTCAATCTCATAATAACATTTGTTGTGTTGGTGATGATGACCAATCAATCTATGGTTTTAGGGGAGCAGAAGTTAAGAATATATTAAGATTTGAAAGAGATTTTCCTGGAAGCAAAGTCATTAAACTTGAGCAAAATTATCGTTCTACTAAATATATTTTACAAGCTGCTTCAAACTTAATTAACAGCAATAAAACTAGGCATGGTAAAACTTTATACACAAATAAAACCAGTGGTAATAAAATCAAAATTATATCTAACTGGGATGAAAATCATGAAAGTCAAAATATACTTCGAGAAATAGAAACTTTGAAAATACGAGGCAGTAATTTAAAAGAAACCGCAATATTAGTTAGAGCCTTTTATCAAACCAGAAACATAGAAGAAGCATTAATTAACGAGGCTGTGCCCTATAAAATAGTAGGAGGATTACGCTTTTACGACCGTAAAGAAATAAAAGATATAATAGCTTATTTAAGGATAGTAAATTCTGATACTGACAGTTTAGCTTTTGAAAGAGTAGTAAATGTACCCAAACGCAGTATTGGACCAGCCTCATTTGCGAAGCTTAATGAATATGCTAAACAAAACAACTTATCTATTTTCAAAGCCCTAGAAAAAATGCTAGCTAATGATTTATTTTCAGGTAGAAGTCAAAATGGTTTTCAAGAATTTTATAATATTATTATAGCAGCCAGAGAAAGAATACTAACAGCCAACTTAAAAGATATTGCAAAATTAATAATTGAAAAAATAGAATATAAAAAAATGCTTGATCAAGCTAAAGATTCTAACACTGAAGCAAAGAAGGAAAATCTAAGAGAATTTTGCTCTGCTCTATCAGAATATGAAGATCTTAACAGTTTTTTAGAGCATGTGTCCTTAGTTAGCGAAATTCAAGAAAACAATGTAGAAGATTCGTTAAATATTATGACTCTACACTCAGCCAAAGGTTTAGAATTTGAAAATGTATTTTTAGCAGGATGGGAAGAAGGTATTTTTCCACATCAAAAATCAATTGAAGAATTAGGAGATAAAGGATTAGAAGAAGAAAGGAGGTTAGCTTATGTAGGCATCACCAGAGCTAAAAACCAATTATTTATAACTTATGCAAATAACAGACGTATATATAATAAATGGCAAACTTCACTACCCTCACGATTCTTAAAAGAATTACCAAAAGAGGCGATTATTGAAACTGGTAACCAAAAGTTTCTCTCGCAAAAGCAGCCTAGCTCAAAATATCAAACAAATACTAATAAAACTAAGTTTAAATTTAATGTTGGAGACCAAGTTACTCATGTAACTTTTGGTTCTGGTGCCATTAAATCGGTAATTGGCGACGTAGTAGAGGTAATTTTTGATTCAGGAAAATGCCGTTTTGTTACTGCTTCATCATTAAGCTAAATAATAAGTTTAACTTGACCCAATAAGATTTAAAATATATAAATTTTTTTTTGCTAAAAATATGAATATAGAAAATAAATTAAAAGAGTTAAACATAACCTTACCAAAAGCAGCCCTTCCTGCTGCAAATTATGTACCATATTTAGTCGATAATAAAACTATATATATTTCTGGTCAGCTACCTATGCAAAATGGTAAAATTGCATATCAAGGTAAAATAGGAACTAATTTGACTGAAGCAGATGGTATAGAAGCAGCAAAATTATGTGCCATAAATATCTTAGCACAATTACAAGCCGCTAGTGGTAATCTAAGTAATGTAAAACAATGCTTAAAATTAGAAATATTTGTTAATGCTATAGATGATTATGCAGACCATCCTAAAATTGGCAATGGAGCTTCTGACTTAATTGTTGCAATTTTAGGTGAAGCAGGAAAACATTCTCGTTTTGCCATGGGAGCAGCATCATTACCTTTTAATGTTCCAGTAGAAATTGGAGC
>CAXPEK010000177.1:0-4689 GCA_964216065.1 Candidatus Actinomarina sp. | reverse complement strand
ATCTGGTAGAGCTGAAACTGTAAAATTACTTGATGAAATTATTATTGAAACAGGTGATAATGCTGAGGAATGGCTACCTGTATTTTTTGAAAAGGTTGCTAAATTATAAATGAGGTTGTTTTTTTTAATAATTACATTTTTAGTTTTCGTCATAGCTAGCACAGATAGTTACTCCTATCCTAATAATAGACCAACTAATGAAGCTATAGAAGAAGATTTGCTTTCATGCTCTCCCATGTGGGTCACATTAGGTGTATGTTCTGCTTATTTGGTTACTAAAGACACCATAAACTTGGGACTTTGTTATCAGGCGTTAAAGGTTTATTGTGGCATTAGATATGCAATGTTATCAGATGCTCAAAAATTCAGAGAAAAAACCTATGTAGCAAATCATAGAGATTTGGATGGTAATGGATTAAATGATTTTTCTACTGAACAAGATGTAAATTGTTCTGAATTGGTGGGTACAAAGGCAGATGGTATAGACATTAGCTTGACTAAAGCAGATGTATTAGCTTTAGAGGGTTGTTATGAAGCAGGAGAAGGAATAGAAGGCCAAACCTATGAATTATATGTGCAAGATAAGGAATGTGAAAAAGATGGTAAAGATGGCATTCGTGTTGCTAGTGGTCTTGATGAAGATGGTATTTGTTTAACCGAAAATACATGTGATCGTTTAGCGTATAAAGGTGGTGATGGTGAAAAAGCCTTAGTATGTGCTTATGAGATGGATCAGCTTATTTGCGCAGAAGGAGTTTTTTGTAGCATGAATTTAATGAGTTTTCAGCAATGGCGAGTAGATAAAGATGGTTTTGTTGGTATGATGGAAGGTATCGGACGAGCTTGTATAGACTTTGCCGCAATAAATGGAAGAGTTGCAGATGGTGTAGATAATTATGTCATGAGTAATCCTAGAACTATTAATTGCAAGGATGTTTGCGAGATTAAAGAAGGGGTGGGTCTTACTAATAAAACTAATATGAGTCAATATAAAAATGATTGTGAAAATGGTAGTTGCAATATTGGTTTTGATGCTCAAGCTTGTATTAATGAGGAGACCCAACAAATTAAGCCTGGTTGTGATCCTGAGACAGCTGGAGGATCAGAGCAAATAAGAGGTTATATTTACAATCCTAAATTATATGCGCATTGTGTACCAAAAAAGATGATTAGCAGTAACATAGATTATGAGGCTCCTAAAATAATCTCAGCATATTGCTCTAATAAAGCCCTAGTTAAAAACATTAATAATAAACAAGTTGAGAGTTTTTCTGGAAAAGCAATGAGATGTATTGATCAGACTACCAAAAATCTATTTAATGGAGGTTATGAAGTAGTTAGTGATAAAAAAGTAGTAGGATATAGATGTATTGCTGATGATAGGGATGTTAATAGTGTAGCTGAATGTTCGGATGGTTTAATTGCTAAATTTCAAGATTCTGCTAAAAATATAGTTACTATTCTTTTGGTCTTATCTATAATTCTTATAGGTGTAATGACTTTATTAGTAGGAAATTTTGGTGATATTAAAAAGGCGGCTCAATATTTTTTCAAATTTGCTATAGTGCTGTATTTTGTTTATGGTGATGCTTGGCGTGATTCGTATTTTGACTTTTTTATAAATTTAGGTACTAGTTTAGGTGAAATTTCTTTTAATGCTCTAGAGCATAATGATGATGGATTAGTGTTACCCTCAAACAAAAGTTGTAAACAAGGTAATGTTGGTGAAACATCATATAACGCTAAATTAGTTGGTCCTAATCAAATTTTATATAATGAGCAAGAAACTAGATTTAAAGTATGGGATAGTTTTGATTGTAGGTGGCAAAACTTATTTGGTAAGGATAGTGGTTTTTTTGATCTTTTAATAGAGAGTTTTTACTCTCTTATTATATATTTTTTCATCATAATAATTGTTGCGCCAATAACCGTTTTTATGTTTGTTTTAGTTATGCTGAAGGCAATGTTTGTGGTAGTATCATCTATGATAGTAGTTATGCTGCTTATCTTTCTTTCACCTTTAGTTATACCTCTAGCTTTGTTTAAGAATGAGAGGTTAAAAAATTTGTTTAATAATTGGTTAAAGAATCTAATAGGATATAGCTTGGTACCAATGATTTTACTGATGTTATTAGCTATTTTTTTTAAAGCTGCAGATTATTCTATTTATGGCTATAATATTAACTCAATATACGAAGAAACAGAAACTGGAGAGTTGGTTGTGAAAAATGATTGCAGGACTGTTTATTTTCCTTGCATATTACATAAATTCAACCAAGGTTTTTACAAAAAAAACACAAGTAATAATAATTTTTGGCAAATTTTGGCCAAACCTTTTATTGTTAGCTGGGAGTTGAGCTCAGATTTAATTATAGCTTTGTGTCGCCTGTTTTTTATTTTTGGAGTTATGTATTTGGTGTTTTCACAAATCTGTAGAGCTTTAATATATCAAGTTTTGCAAGTTAGCGTAATGTCTGAAAAGATATATGATAACATAATGGCGGCAAGAAAAATGGCCTCAAATATTGGGTTAAGAGTTGGTATGAATCTTGCTCAAAAAACTTCACATATTGCTAGTTCAGTTATGAAAGCACTTAAGGGTAAAAATGACTATGGCCTTAAGTAAGATTAAATATATGTTAAAATATATAGTTTTTTTGGTGCCAATATTGGTAATGATGCCAAATCAGGTAAATGCCAATAATGCTATTGTAGCAGATCATCGTTATACTTCCGCTGCTCAAGCTGCAGATTATGCTCAATGTTCTTCATTATGGGCTGTATATGTAACTGCTAAAGTAACAGCAACTTTTGTATATAATGCAGCTTGTCTGCAAGGCTATATTTCTATGCTTTCTAATCCTTTCACTGCTGGTGCTGCTGCAGGAGCTTACTTTCTCTGTTTACAAACTGTACCACCTCTTTCAGAATTAACTGCTTTAGCTTCTTTATATGGTGCGTATCAAGCTTATAGTGACTGGGCAACAGATATCAGGAAAAATTCTAAAATTGTAAATACAGTTGATCAAGGTAAGGACACATGTGATGATAATCTTAGTAATGCTCAAAATTCAGCACAAGATGATGATTCTTTAACAAGATCTTGGGCAGGGTCAGGACCATTAGCTAATTACTGCTATAAAGAAGAATTTAATCATATGGAAGAAGATAATGAGATTTATAATTCTGGTGAAAGCAAAATAGGTATTAGCTATAAAGGTAATGATCCAGTATGGATAGAACCAGAAGATTGTAGGAGAGTAGAGACTGATCCTTATGCTCCTTTGGCTATAGGAAATGACCGAATCTTCTGTGCCTGGACTGAAGGCGATGAGGTTTGTGCTGAGGCAGTGTTTTGCACAGGTTTAGGAGTTGGTGATATAATGCCAATATATGGTTTTGTAGGTGATCCAGTTAGAACTCAATCAGAGGCTAGAAGAAAATGTGGTAATGATCCATATAGTGATAATATTATTGATGATTTTAAAGATGGTAAGAGATGTGAATGTTACTGTTGTGAGGGCAGCGATGGCTATGCTGAATGCGATAATATATCTAATATTAGAAGCTGTGTTACTTATAATGAAAGATATAATGCTCATTGCATTAAGAAAGCCTTGCCGAGTGTAGATGTAATATCGCCATATACACCTCCTGCTACATTATCGGCCCATTGTAGTTTAGATGTCAACACTGGTTATAAAAATTTTTCATTTGCAGGAAAGGCTGTAAGATGTTTTGAGAAAACCATGTATAATGTATATCATGGCAGAGAAGATGTTTATGAGTTAAACTCAGAAGGCGAGAAGATTTTAGATGTTTATGGAAATCCAAAATTTTCAAATAGGTGTATAGATAATTTGGGTAGTGATGATTCAGGCTGTACCAAAGCAATGTATAAACAAATTCAGTCTAGCTTAGAAAATTTTATTACTATTATCTTAACATTTTGGGCTTTTTTTCTTGGCTTTAAATTTTTAATGGGACAGATGAATTCAAGAGGAGAGTTGTTGCTTAATATTATAAAATTAGGTATAGTATTATATTTTGTACAAGGTAATGGTTGGAAAGATGGTTACTATGAATTTTTACTAAATGGATCATATTATCTATCAAGTGACTTTTTTAAAGTTCTTTCTGAGAATAGTGAAGATCTTAAATTTGAAGCCAAATCTTCCGAAAATTTTAGTGGCACTGAGTCTGGTGACTCACCTAGATGTACTTATACTAGTAGCTCCAATAGCAATGATTGGGGTGGTATAGAATCATGCAATTTTTTTGATGGTGTTAATTCGCATGGAGAATTATATGCTGATAAAGAAAAGCATTATTCGATAATTGATACCATAGATTGTAAGTTTGCTAAATATGTTGGTTTAGATAAAAATGGTTATTTTCCTAATATAATTTCAGTTGCTGTTGTAACATTATTTAGTCATCCTACTGGAATATTCTTTTTTATTACTGCTATGTTTTTTTTAAGCATTATAATATTAATTATGTTGAAAATTACATTCTATCTTGTAGTTGCAATTATTATGATAAATTTCTTAATTTTTATCTCACCAATAATTATTCCATTAGCACTTCTTTCAAGAACGAAAGATATTTTTAATAACTGGTTAAAGAGGCTAATAGGATTTAGTTTGCAGCCATTTCTGATCTTAGTTGTTTTAGCTTTAGTTATTG
>CAXPEK010000176.1:0-4442 GCA_964216065.1 Candidatus Actinomarina sp. | reverse complement strand
TACCGACACACTCTTCCCTACACGACGCTCTTCCGATCTCTGCTTAATGCTCCACCAGAAAAAGATAAAATTGCCTTGAAAGCTTCTGTTTGACTTAAGCCACAATAAAGAGATAAAAGCGAACCTTGCGAAAAACCTAATAAAGTAATTTGTTGATTAGCTAAATTATATTTAGCCTTACAATAATTAATAAATTTAACTAAAATAGGGGTGGCGTTTTGTATCCCTTTTTCTAGATGATCTTCTCTAAAATTTTCAATTGGAAACCAATAATAGGAACTAGGATAGCCAGTATTATAAGGTGCGTCAGGAGCAATAAAATGACAATTGGTGAATTGTTTTTGAAAATATGGCGCTAATTGCAATAAATCTTTACCATTAGCACCATAGCCATGTATAAAAATAATTAATTGTTCAATTTTTTTTGGTGGGGCAATTTCTGTATATTTTAGCTGTGTAATCATAATGACTTTCTAGCTGCAAAAGCAGCATTAATTGTACCTTCATCTAAATATCCAAGTTCAGCTCCCATAGGCAAGCCATAGCCTAATTTAGTGATTGTTGTTACTTTATCAGAGATTAAATCCGAAAGAAACAAACTAGTAGTTTGGCCGTCTAAACTACTGCTTAAAGCAAGAATAATCTCTAAATTTTGTTTTAGGCGCTTTTGTAAAGATGCAATATTTAGATTATCTGGACCCATACCTTTTACTGCTGATAAAGTGCCGCCTAAAATATGATATTTACCATTAAAAATATTGGCTTTTTCTATTACCCATAAATCTTCTATATTTTCTACTATACATATAATATTTGGATCTCTTTTTGCTGATGTGCAAATATTACATGGCGATATAGAGTCAATATTATGACAAATTCTGCAAGTTTTTATCGCATTATTAGTGCTATCAAGAGAGTTAATAAATTGGGGAATAAGATTGCGATTTTTAGTAATTAAATCTAAAACAATTCTAGTGGCAGTTTTTTTGCCAATTGTTGGTAAATTAGCAAATAGAGATATTAAACCTTCAACCTCATTATTCATAAAATTAAATTAGAAAAATTTACTAAAATCTCCCATATCAGAAATTTGGCTAGGGGTTAACTCAGATTTAGCATCGTCAATTTGCTCTATAGCATTGTTAAAAGCTGCTATGATTAAATCTGTAGTAATTTTTGCATCTTGAGTAAAAATTTGTTTGTCAATATTTAGTTTGCTAATTTTATAATTGCCTTTTAATTCTATAGTTACCAATCCTCCTCCTGCTTTGCCAATAAAAATCTCTTGTTCAAATTTTTGTTTCTTTTCTTCAAATTGGGTTTTTAAAGCCTGTGCTTGCTGTAAAAGATTATTTAAGTCCATTTTTTACCTATTTTTTTGAAAATCAATTCTTGGATCAATTAAGACATACATTATATCGCCAATTAGGTTAAATACAAGACCGATAAGACTATATATGTAAATAGTTGCAAAAATGACCGGATAATCTCTATTTAAGGCTGCTTCAAATCCTAATAAACCTAGCCCATCGAATGACAAAATAATCTCTATTAATAAGGCACCAGTAAACAGAATTTTTACAATATTTTCGGGAATTTGAGCAATAACTAAAATCATTGCATTTCTAAAAATATGTTGATAAAGAATTTTATTTTCTGATAAGCCTTTTGCTCTAGCAGTAATTACATATTGTTTGTTAATTTCTTCAATGAAGCTATTTTTGGTTAACATAGTTAAACTTGCAAAACCACCAACAACAATGGCAGAAATAGGCAATAATATATGCATAAAATAATCTTTAATCTTTGCCAAAAAACTCAGTTCACTAAAATTATCTGAGACAATGCCAGAAATAGGAAAAATCGGGAAAACTCCTCCTTTACCAAGTAGCACAATTAGCAATATGGCAAAGATAAAAGATGGTATTGAATAACCAATAAAAATTATTAGACTAGTGTAAAAATCAAATTTGCTACCATTAGCTACTGCTTTTCTAATACCCAAAGGGATTGAAATTAAGTAAATAATGAGACTAGACCATAAACCTAGTGAGATTGAAATTGGCAAGCGCTCAATAATTAGATCTGTAACTTCTTGTCCTTTGAAAAAGCTTTTACCAAAATCAAAACTAAGGTAATTTACTAACATTGTCACAAAACGTTCAGTAAGAGATTTATCAAAACCATATATTTTTTCTATTTCAGCAATTATTTCTGGATCTAAACCTTTACTGCCAGCATATTTATTATCTTGGCTTAATTTATTATTTTGCTCTATATTAGCAGAGCTTTGTTGCAACATATTTTGGCTGTAATTTTGTCCATGGTTTAGCTTAGCAATAATTCTTTCCACTGGTCCGCCTGGGGCAAATTGAATAATTAAAAAATTAATCAATAAAATGCCCAGTAAAGTTGGAAAAATTAGTAATATTCTTTTTAGTAAATAATGCAGCATATTAAATTCTTTAGGTTAAATGCATTGTTTTTCTTGTAGGTAAGTTAAAATTTTATCTGCTTCGCTATCAAGATATAATTTATAGTATATTATGCGTGCTTTTCTAAAATTGATACAAGATTTCTTCTGGTGGCCTAATTTTGCTTCAGTAACCCCAAGATTTTTATATTGATTAGCTTGCATTAATTTAAAATTTTGTTCTTTGCTGAGATTAAGGGCTAGCTTAAAATGGGTTAGAGCTGCTGAATAATTTGTTCTTAAAAGCTCAATATTACCCAAATTAGCTTGAGCTAATATAATTAATTCTGGTTTTTTCTCTTGTTCTGCTATCTGTAAAATATATCTGAAAATTTTTTCTGCTTTGGTAAGCTCTGCCATATCTATATATGATTTAGCTAAATTATTGAGCAAAAAAAGGTTATTTGGATTTAGTTTTAGACCTTGCTTAAAATATATAATGCCCTGCTGTTTATTAGCTACAAAAGCAGTCATAGCTTTGTAAGCTATATATTTTTCTGGATTACTAAATTTAGCTAATTTATGAAAAATAATTATAGTTGCTTCAAATTTAAAGCTTTTTAACTCATTCAGAGCTAATTCTATTTCTTTAGCTAAATCAGAATTAGCTTTTTTCTTGAGCGTAAATAATTCTTCTATAATAAAGTTAAGATTGCTAATAGCGTGATTATTATATTTTTTCTCTTGATATAATAGCGCTAATTCTTCTTTGAATTTATCTTCAGGTGATAAATCTTTTACTAGAAAGGGCATTCTAGCACTTAAAATTCGATCATAGGTTTCACTATAAGAAGGCAATATATCATATAATTTAAGCATAGGATAGAAAATTATGGCCTTAAATTGTATTATTAAGGGTATAACAACCGAAATTATTGTGATTTTTCTTTGATGATTATTAACAAAATTAAGCAAAGAATGCATTTTAACTATTTTCTAAGATTTCTACTATTTGCTCCATTTCGGCGTAATTACCATCACAATGTAAAATATAGTCACAGCCAGCTTGCAAGGATTTTTGTACAATTTCGGTTATAGAGTATTTTTTTAAGGCTTCCATTTTTATATCATCAGTCATAATTTTGCCTTGGAAACCTAGATTATTTCTGAGATAAGCAAGAGCTTTTTTTGATAAAGTTATGGGTTGTTCACTATCTAGGCAAGCATATATAATATGAGCAGTCATAGCTAAAGGATATTGCCTCAATTCTTTGAAGATAGCAAAGTCATTATTTTCTAAAGAGGTAAGATCATCTGTAATAATAGGTAATTCTAAATGTGAATCTTCTGTTGCTTTGCCATGTCCGGGTAAATGTTTTAGTACAGGGGTGATACGGTGCTTTAATAAAGTGTTAGCAGCAATTTTACAACATTCTATCACAATATTTTTGTCCCGCGAGAAAGACCTATCGCCTATAATTCTATGCGTATTTTTATGTGCTAAATCAGCTACAGGTGCGCAAATAATATTAATACCTAATTCAGCTAGTCTATGCGCAATTAGGCTGTAGCAGTTAATAATTGCTTTTTTACCTAAGAGAGAATTTTTTTGATATAGCTTACCTAATTTTTGGGCTGAATCAGCAATATCAGGATATATTTTAGTTAATCTAGTTACTCTACCTCCTTCTTCATCAATTAAAATATTTACATTAGGATTGATAGAGCGAATCTCTCTAATTAATGATATAATTTGTTGCTTATCTTCAATATTACGACAAAATAAAATTATACCAAAAATATTCTGTGTATTCTTTAGTAAATATCTTTCATTATCAGTCAAAGCTAAAGCTGCAATGCCAAAAATAGCTAATTTACGGTCATAAAACATTCAAGGTTTTTTTTTCTTAAGTTAGCACAAAAATTCTTTGCAAGGGTGCTATTAGCAAAAGGGCCTATTTTAAGGCGATAAATAGTACCTTTATTTTTAATAAAAGCTTTTTCAATATAAAAATGATATTTTTGAGCA
>CAXPEK010000175.1:0-2102 GCA_964216065.1 Candidatus Actinomarina sp. | reverse complement strand
ATCAATTCCTGCTACTATTCCACTATATTTTTTTTCTAAATTAAAATCTGGCATTTGACTATTTTACTAGCTAAACCACTAAAAATATGCTATAATATTCAACTAGTTAGGTTATGGCTATGAAAATTATATTATTATTAACATTTCTACTCACATCATGCACTAAAGATTTTATTTTAGAAGAAAAAGCTCAAACTATTGGAAATGAGGATTATTACACTGCACTAGCAGAAGGCTATAAAGAGCTCGCTCAGCGTGAGCGGGAAGAATTTGACTGGGCAGCTACAGAATATTTTGCCCAGAAAGGATTAGACGCATTAAAACAAAATTTACTAATACCAGAAAGCCCCTACAATCGCGAAATAACTAATAAATTAACTCTAGAAGAATTACAAATAGCTCATAAGAGCCTAATTAACCTATTATTAGCTCAAGATTTACAAATTAAATATAAATTTCCTCTTCGTGCTGCAAGATTGCAGATTTTATATGATTATTGGTTAGAACAAGCTGAAGAAGATTGGCAAAGAGAAGAAATTAACAGATTCAGAGATGAATTTTGGGCAAGTTATGAAAGTTTAATTGCTGCAGCTAAATTATTACATATTAAGGAGCTTGAAGCCATTAAAGATCGAAATTATTTTACCATCTATTTTCCTAACAAAAATATTATTTTTAATCACAAAGCGGTTATGGAACTAAAAAACCTTCAATATAGAATTGAACATACATTAAATGACTATAGATTAGTGTTAGAAAATTTTACAATATTAGAAGAGAATGAACAGCACCGAAAAATTATAGAAAATCGTTTAGAACAAGTTAAAAAACAGATTATTAAAGCAGGAATATTACCTAACAAAATTCACAGTGAAAAAAATATTTTTATAAAAGCTTCTATGCAAAAACAAGCAATCAACTCATATCAAGACAGAATAGAAATATATATTATAGATAAATCTCATTAAATTACAATTATAGGTTGCACAAAAATACTATAACTGTTACATTTTATTCTAAATAAGGTAAGTATGACAGCAACTTTTAAACAAAAACATAATAAAAACAATATTTTAGACATAATAGCAAAGCCTAAAATTAGTTTTACGTTGGATCATTTATCCGAGTCTTTAGTTTTATCAGCTGAGCGCTCTAAATGTATCTACAATTTATATGAGAAAGCTAATTTATTAAAAACCAAATCTGACCAATTAACTAAAGCACTCGATGAGGAAAAAGCCATTAATGAAATTCAAGGTGAATTTGTCTCATTAGTATCGCATGAATTTAAAACTCCTCTAGCTATTATAAAAAGCTCAATGGATTTATTAAAAAGAGTAGGACAAAATGATCCAGATATTTTCACTGACCAGATTAATAAAGTAGATAAAGCCATATTACGTATGAGCAAATTAATTGAATCTACTTTAAATTTATCACGCCTTGAGTCTGGTCGACTTGATTATAGTCCAGAAAAATTATGTTTAGAAACAGTTTTGACTGAGGTAATTGAACGTTTTAGAGGTTTGAATACGCGTACAAAATTTACTGTAAATATAGATGGTGCAAAACATTTCATAGATGCAGACAAAGCTTTAATAGATCAAATATTTACTAATATTATTTCTAATAGCATAAAATATTCTCATAATGATCCAGTAATTGAAATATACAGCACAGCTACAGCTGACAGAATGAAAATTACTATTAAAGATTATGGTATTGGTATTAGCTTAGATGATCAGAAAAATCTTTTTCAGAAATTCTTTCGTTCAAAAAATACTATTGGTATCTCTGGAACAGGAATAGGACTATATTTAGTAAAGAAATTTGTTGAACTACATCAAGGTAGTATTGAGGTAGAGTCAGAAGAAAATGTCGGCACTAAATTCACAATTTATTTAACATTAATTGAATAGTAGGTTATTTATGCCAGAAACCACAAAAATTTTATGTATAGAGGATGAAAAAGATTTAAGAGATAATATAGCTTTAATTTTAACTACAGAAAATTTTGAAGTAATCTCTGCTGCTAATGGCCAAGAAGGCTATGAAAAATTTGTATCAGAAAAACCTAATTTAGTATTATGTGACATTAACAT
>CAXPEK010000174.1:0-2059 GCA_964216065.1 Candidatus Actinomarina sp. | reverse complement strand
AAATGTTTAGCAGAAAATATTGTAGCATCAGCATAATATTTAGATATGGCAATGATTATGGGAGCTGGTTTTCCTGCGTATCGTGGTGGTTTATTGAGATATGCAGATAAGATTGGTTTAGATAATTTAGTTGATAAATTAAATAGATTAAGTGACAAATATGGTGAAAAATTTGTACCTAGTAAATTATTATTAGAGCTGCAGAAAACACAAGGAAATTTTTATAATTGAGGAAAATATGTTTGAATTGATGCAAGGGTTTGATCACAGTTTATTTACTACTATATGTATAGTTGTTTTTTTATATTTTGGCTATAAGGGTGCTTCATTAATTGTTTTTCTTTCTTTAGGATTATTTTATTTTTTAGTAATTGGTTTAAACCCAGTTTTATTATCTTTATATTTAGCATTAAGTACTATTTTTTTCGTAAGACCCTTTAGAAAATATCTTGTTTCAAGTTTTTTAGTAAGTTTAATCAAAAAATTAGGTATGTTGCCTAAAATTTCTGAAACAGAAGAAATTGCCTTACAAGCTGGCAATGTATGGATTGAGGCAGAATTATTTTCTGGCCGTCCTAATTTTAAAAGAATCATAAGTGAACCTTATAATAATTTAACTAAAGCTGAACGTGATTTTATGAATAATCAGGTTGAGCAGCTTTGTGCTATGACTGATGATTGGCAGGTTTTTAGCAATAGAGATTTAAGTAAAGAAAGCTGGTCATATATTAAGAAAGAAAAATTCTTTGGTATGATTATACCCAAAAAATATGGAGGGTTGGGCTTTTCAGCTTTAGGTCATTCTGCGGTAGTTGCGAAATTGGCTACTAGATCTCAAATATTAGCTATTACAGTGATGGTACCTAATTCTTTAGGACCGGCAGAATTGTTATTGCGCTATGGTACTAAAAAACAAAAAGATGATTTTTTGCCAAAGCTAGCAAATGGTAAAGAAATCCCATGTTTTGGTTTAACTGAACCATTAGCTGGTAGTGATGCTACTTCAATTGTTTCAGAAGGAGAGGTGATTAAAGATCAGCAGGGTAAGATTAGAATTAAATTAAACTTTCGTAAAAGATATATTACTTTAGGAGCAATAGCTACAGTTATAGGTTTAGCTTTCAGGCTTAAAGACCCAAAAAATATTTTAGCTAGAGGTACAAATTTAGGTATTAGTTGTGCGTTAATTAAAAGTACTAAGCAGGGTATAGTTATTAGAAGGCATGATCCATTAGCAGTTCCATTTGTTAATGCTACTTTAATTGGTACAGATGTTTTAATAGATTTAGATGATATTATAGGAGGAGTAGAGCAGGTAGGAGAGGGTTGGAAAATGCTGATGGAGTGTTTATCAATTGGTAGAGGAATTTCATTGCCTGCAACTAGTACAGGTGGTGCTAAAATGATAGCTAGAATAGTAGGAGATTATGCTTTTATCAGGCGTCAATTTGGGTTACCTATAGGAAAATTTGAAGGCATAGAAGAGCCAATGGCTGAAATTGCGGGTTTAACTTATATGTTAGATGGTGCTAGAATTTTTACAGCAACTAGCATAGATAATGGCTATAGACCAGCGGTTGCTAATGCTATTGTAAAATATCATTTTACTGAGAGATTTAGAGATATAGTAAATCATGGTATGGATATTTTAGGTGGTGCAGCAATTTGTAGAGGACCTAGAAATTTACTAGCGCATGCATATTTTGGTACACCTATTGCTATCACGGTAGAGGGAGCTAATATTATGACTAGAAGTTTGATTCATTTTGGTCAGGGAGCAATTAGGTGTCATCCATATTTATATCATGAAATGAAGGCACTAATGGAAGGAGATTTAGATAAATTTGATAATAATTTTTTTAAACATATAGGTCATTTGTTTAGGAATAAGATAAGATCAGTAATTTTAAGTCTATCTAGAGGCTATTTATATAGTCCTAAATCATTTGGTTTTGTTGGGCGATATGAAGCTAAACTTGCTTGGTCTTCTGCTAGTTTTGCGTATTTAGCTGATATAGCTTTTGCAATTTATGGTGGTAACATCAAAAGAAAAGAGATG
>CAXPEK010000173.1:0-4182 GCA_964216065.1 Candidatus Actinomarina sp. | reverse complement strand
TTAGATTTAGGTCACTATGAGAGATTCACCGATTCTAATAGTAAAAAATCAGATAATATAACGGCAGGAAAAATATATTCAAAATTGCTAAAAAAAGAGAGAAAAGGTGATTATTTAGGAGGTACAGTTCAAGTTATACCTCATGTGACAGATTTAATTAAAGAATTTATCTATAGTGATATTACTGACGAAGATTTTATTATTTATGAAATTGGAGGAACAGTAGGTGATATTGAGGGTTTGCCTTTCTTTGAGGCTATAAGGCAGGTTGGCAATGAAGTTGGCAATAATAATTCTTTATTTATTCATGTAACTTTAATCCCTTATATTAGTGCAGCAAAAGAGTTAAAAACTAAGCCTACTCAGCATTCAGTAAAAGAGTTAAGATCAATAGGTATTCAGCCAGATATATTAGTATGCAGAAGTGAGTATCAAATTTTAGCAGAAGAAAGGAAAAAAATTGCTTTATTTTGTAATTTAGAGGAAGAAAGTGTGATAGAAGCTCTTGATGTGGCTTCAATATATCAGGTACCATTATATTTAAGAAAACAAGATATAGATAGAATAGTTTTTAATAAATTAGGTATTCAAAATTATCCCCAAGCAAATTTGCAAATTTGGCAAGAATTAGAAAAAAATATTGAAAATTCTAAAGAGCATGTACAAATCACTATTGTCGGTAAGTATATTGGCCTACAAGAATCATATAAATCCTTAATTGAAGCTCTAGATCATGCTGGCTATTACTATAAAAGTAAAGTTAAAATCAATTGGGTTGATGCAAGAAAATTGGCAGAAAATATTGAGGTTTTATCTTCTAGTAAGGCCATATTAGTGCCAGGTGGTTTTGGTGAAGATGGTATAGAAGGAAAAATAGCTGCAATTAAATATGCTAGAGAGTATAATATACCATTTTTAGGTATATGTCTTGGCATGCAACTTGCTGTAATTGAATTTGCTCAAAATAAATTAGGCTTAAATGCCTATTCATCAGAATTTAATAAATCTAAAAATGATGGTGACAAAGTGGTCGGTTTAATGACTGAATGGCAGAAAAATGATATATTTGAGCGGCGTTGTGTTGATTCTGATTTAGGAGGTACTATGCGTTTAGGATCTTATAATTGTAAAATTGAAGCTAAGAGTCTTGCTGCACAAATTTATCAAGGCCAGTTTATTCAAGAAAGGCATAGACACAGATATGAGGTTAATATTACTTATAAAGATGTTTTTGCTAAAGAGGGTATGATATTTTCTGGCTTATCAGAATGTGGCAATTTACCTGAAATAATCGAATTAAAAGATCATAATTTTTTTATTGCAGTGCAATTTCATCCTGAATTTAAAACTAGGCCATTTAGGCCTCATCCATTATTTAAAGCTTTTATTAAAGCAGCTCTAGAGTATTAATATAATTACTTAAGCTTAGCATATTGTATAATTACCTTTTAAGTTCTGTTAAGATAAGTTTACAGTTAAATTTATCTTTGCCTAAAGCTAAAAAATATGCTATAATATTTCAAATTTAGGGTGGTTAATCAATGTTTAGAATTTTGTTTTGTTTATTTATGTTTAAGTTATTATTTGGGCTTGTAACTTCAATAAGCTTCAGCAGAATCTTATATTATGCTACAATAATTATTAATTAAATTAGCTTCTCGCTCGATATATTTTGTAATCTAACTTTGGAATTGGGCAATTTTTGGGTGCCTTGCCATCCTCAAAAAAAACATCAATTGGAATACCTCCTCGGGGATACCAATATCCTGCAATTCTTAACCATTTAGGCTTGATAGTTTTAATAATATCTTTAGCTATAGATATAGTACAATCTTCATGAAAAGCACCATGATTTCTATATGATCCTAGATATAATTTTAGTGATTTACTTTCAACCATATATTTGTTTGCAACATAATCAATAATTATATTTGCAAAATCTGGTTGTGAGGTCACAGGGCAAATAGAGGTGAATTCAGGGCAAGTAAATCTGGCTACATAGTTTACATCTTGATGGGGATTTGCTACAGCCTCTAAAATTTTTATATTAGGTTCAGTAGGTAGAATGACTTTTTGTCCAAGTAATTTAGGTTTTTTATACATAATTAGAGATCATTTCTTAATTTTGAATACATTTCTATATCATAATATTTGCCATTATGCAAACGGTAATGTCTTAAAGTTCCATCTAATTTAAAGCCATTTCGTGCTAAAATTTTGATAGATAAATTATTTTCTTTTACAGTAGAGGCTTGAATTCTTTCAATACCCATAACTTCAAAGCCGTATTTTAATATTTGCTGCATTACTTTTGACATAATGCCTTTACCCCAATATTTCTGATCTAAATCATAGCTAATTTCTGCTCTATTATTATAGTAATTAAGGTCATGAAATCCTATTGAGCCAATCATTTGCTCTGTCTTTTTAAGAGTAATAGCCCAATATATGCCAGTTTGGCGGTAAAATAAATCTATCCAATAAATAATTTCATCTTTAGCCTCATTTAAATTAGTTGGTATATTAGATAAAATATATTTTCTTACTTCATATTTAGAAATATAATTAAAGAAGTTTTCAGCATCTGCATATTTCTGTTCTCTAAGGTAAAGCTGATCATCAATTTCAATAATAGGAAAGTTAGATAATTTAAGCATATTTAATCGGATCCTGCAGGTTATTTTCTTTAAAACCTTTTAATCTTAAAAGGCAAGCATCACAAGCACCGCATGAATAGTCATTGATAGGATCATAGCAGCTATGAGTAATGCTGTAATCTAAATTTAATTCACGTCCTATTTTGATTATTTCTGCTTTTGTAAGATTTATTAATGGAGTATGAATTTTTATTTTATGAGATTGTCCTAATTTAGTACCAGAATTTGCCATAGCGGTAAAATTTTGTATAAATTCTGGGCGGCACTCTGGATAGCCACTATAGTCAACTGCATTAACGCCGATAAAAATATCACAAATATTAAAAGATTCAGCTAGAGCTAAGGCGTAAGAAAGGAAAATAATATTGCGGGCTGGAACATAAGTATTAGGTATTTCATTGTTAGCTAGGTCACGATTTTTTGCTATTTCTTTATTACCTATTAAGGAGGAGCTAGAAAATATCTCAGCTTGCAAAGAAATGATTTGAGCTGAATTAATCTTAAAATAATCTTTAATTAAGTTAGCATGCTCTAATTCTTTGCGGTGTTTTTGTCCATATGAAAAACTAACTGCATGCAAGGAAAACCCTTGATTTATTGCAATGGCTGCTACAGTCGCTGAATCTAAACCACCACTTAATAAAATAAGAGCTTTTTTCATTCTATGTTTAAAATTTTATGTTGTTGTAAACTATATATATAACCATGCTTTAAGGCAAGTTTCATGGTGAATTTTTGGTTTAATAAGTTTTGTTTTTTATTATAGCTGTCAATAGGCTGGACATATATAGGTTTGCTGGTATCTAATTTGGGTACAAAATTATATTCCCCTTTAGCGGTTAGTAAAAATTTAAAACAATTAGCAAAATCAATTAAGGGTTTTTTTATATAATATTGACCATTAGTTAATTTTGGGGAACAAACGACATAAACATCTGTAGGTAGTTTTCTTATAATGGTACCATTAGTTTCAATTTGTACTTTAAATTTTCTTGTGATCAATAAAGAACATAATTTTTCTATAGGCTGTCTCATAGGTTCTCCACCAGTAATGACAATTAAGTTGATCGTAGACTTCGCTATTTTTTGCTCTATTAATTTGAGTATTTGGGTTAAGCTCATATTGGTAAATTTATCAAACTCAGTGTCACAAAAAGAACATTGCAAATTACAGCCACCTAGCCTGATAAATACAGCTGGTTCTCCACAGAAAGGTCCTTCCCCTTGTAGAGTTGTGAAAATTTTTACTACCTTTAAAAATTCTCCTGCGTGATTTTCTGGTTTAAGAATTAAATTTTGGCCAAACATTTAAAATTCTTTGGTACGATATTCTTGTATAGTTTGTTTGATATGCTCATCAGACTCGCCCATTAAAGTTAGTGCAACTCTGGTCATTTGTAAGCCAGTTTCCTGAATTTCTGGGACAATAAATTGCGTAGCATTTAATTTAACTAACTCTTTATAATGGTCCGTGTCTATAGCGCGGACAATTAACTCTATATTAGAGTAATTTTTTTTAATTAAT
>CAXPEK010000172.1:0-4043 GCA_964216065.1 Candidatus Actinomarina sp. | reverse complement strand
ACAAGAAAAATTTTTACAAAAACAAGTGCAAATAGTTTCATTTAATATTTTTAAAAGTTGTAATATTTTTATTATTAAAATGCCTAATATTCAAGTTATAAATTATAATCCTGCTGCCTTTCTTAGCATTAAAAATTTTATTTGTGGTAGTTTATCGGCTAATTTTAAAGCAATTTTTCGGCCTGGCCTCAAAATAGGGTGGTTATTAGAAAAAATAAAATTCAGAGCATGAGTAGCACTAACTAAAGAATAAATATCAAATTTTCTTTTTTGATAAAATTCTCTGATAATTTCAGCTTTACCATAATCACTAATTAAATTAATTTGGTTTTTAGTTATTATTTCATCAATAGTTTTTATATCACGTAAGGCAAGATTAAAGCCTTGGCCAGCCAGTGGGTGCATGCCATGCGCTGCATCACCAATTAAAATTGTACGATGATAAGTGTTTTGCGGCGTGTAAACCAGATTAAGAGGAAAAGATTGTAATTGACCACATATTTGAGGTTGAGATAAATAATTTTGCGTTTTGCGCGTTAAAATTTCCGTTAAAGCTGCATTATTTAGTGCTAATAATTTTTGTGCTTCACTATTTGTTTCAGTCCAAACAATAGAAGTTTTATAACCTGTTTTTAGCGGTAACATTGCAAAAGGACCATTAGGTAAGAACCTTTCTACTGCAATATTTTGATGGTGATTATCATGTTTTAGCGTCGCTGCAAAAGCAACTTGCTCATAATCATGACTATAGGTTTTTAAAGGAAGGTTATTTCTGATTTTTGAATTGCGTCCATCAACAGCTATTAATAATTTGGCTGTTAACTTTGCTTGAGCAGCAATTATTTCTACATTATCTTGGTTATATTTTATCTCAGTGCAGTCAAATTCTGAATAAAAATCTAAGTTTTTGGCATATTTAACTATATATTGATAGAGATTTTCTCTAATTAAACTAGCACTTAACATTAAACCTAATGGCGAGCCAATATCTTTCTGGTTAAATTCTAAGTAATCTTGGCTGTAGCCATCTAAAACATGAATTTTTTCAATAGGGCAGCTATTATGATCATAAATTTTCCATAGGTTTTTATGGTTTAAATATAGTTTAGAACCATGGGCTAAAGCAAAAGCTCTTTGATCACTTTTATTTTTTATGTTTTTATGCGAATCTTTATCTATTAGAGCAATTTTTATATTTTTTTGCATTAAACAAGCTGCAGCAGTAAGACCTACCACACCGCTACCAAATATTATAATGTCATAATTTTGAGATTGCATAATTACTAAGCTAATTTAACAATGTAAATTTAACTAATTTTTTGTCAGTTGCAATAAAAATCCTGAGATTAATACTCAGTTAATAGTAAGTAAAACTTAATTTATGAAGCATAGAGTAAATTTGAGATTTGACTTTTTATTATGATATTATTACCACTTTAAAATAGAGTTAAAATTACTTATGCGCAAAAACAAAATATTTATTATTATAGTGTTTAAAATAATTATTGTTTGCCTTTTTTTAGCAGCGTGGCAGATAAATAGATATCAAGAAAAACAGAAAATTAATCAAGCTATAAAAAACTCATTATTTAGGCCAGAAATCTATAATAAGTTAAGTTTAAAACCTTATAATAGCTATATTATATCAGGTTATTATGATTTTTCTAAACAGATTTTACTAGATCTAAGAACTTATAATGGCCAAATAGGCATGTATGTTTATACCATATTTATAACAGATAATAATCAATATTTATTAGTGAATAGAGGTTTTGTTCCCCAAGATAAAATTCATGAAATACAAACTGATAAAATTAGCCCAAAGCAAAAAATACAGGTTTTTGCTTTGCCAAGACCTAAATTAAGCATTTTTGCCGCTAAAAATAAGCCAGAACAAAATCAATGGTATAGCTTAGATATAAGTGCTATAGAAAAATATTTAGCCGTTAATTTGGAAGATTTTTATTATAAACAAGTTGCTAGCTTAACAACAGTTAGTGCTAAATATCCTATTATTACTTTTAATGAAAATTACCAATTAAATAATATCCATTTAAAATATATTTATTTTTGGTTTTTATTATCTTTTACTTTTGCTATTATGTTGATTTTTTTTAATAAAAAATCACAATCTTGTCAGAAATAAAATTAAGCTGTTAATTATAATAAATCCCCTCTATAAACCTATTTTTATTCTGCAATTTTAACTCCATAAATTCCAAGCTAAAATTTTGCATTAGCTATAAGAATAGTCCTGCAATTTTAGCTTAAAATTTCTAAAGCTAATATTATTGACTAAAAACAGCTTTATAGATGGGATTTGGTATTAGCTTCAATTGTAGTTAACATTTGACCAATTTTTTTCTTTTTAAGTAATTCTCTTGCTTTACTATATTTAGCATCATGCCAAAAGATCAAGCAACCATTGCAGCCTTTACCGCAGCAACCTTCTGCTCCTATTCTTGGTGCTTTAACTAGATCATTTTTACTTGTTTGATTTTTAATTATGACTAACTCATTTTGCAATTTATCAAATTTGCTTTTTGAACCTTCATCTTGCTCTAATTTTCTTGCTTCTTTATCTAATTTTAAACGTGTAAATTCTTCTTGGGTGAGGGGTTTATCTTTTCTAACTACAACATATTTACCTAAAATTTGTTTAATTTCTGTTAAGTTTTCTTCTGTGAATAATTTATAATGAATCTTAATTTGAGGTTTAAAGCCAGGATTTACTACAGTGACAATTTTATCTTCATTTTTATCATCTCTTGCTATTAAGTGAAAATCATATAAACGCAATAAAATAGTAGGATATGGAGCTGGAGGAACAAATTCTAATACATCACCTGCAGTTAGACGATTTTTTACCTCAAGAATAAAATAATCATCATAAACTGCGCTAATTACCCCAGCAAACTCCCATTTTGCTGCCGATTTGGCTGATTCATAATTATGGCCATAATTGGTTAATCTGCCTTCATGAAAAGCAAGGCTATAGCCTCTATTTGCCAATGTATCTAGCTCTGCTAAATATTTGTCAGCTTGCCAATTTTCTGGATCTTTAGCCCAGTCATCCATCGCCATGCGATATGCTCTAGTAGCAATAGCTAAATAATATTCCGATTTATTGCGCCCCTCAATTTTAAGAGAGTCAATACCAATTTCTAAATATTCGTTTAATTTAGGCATTAAACATAAATCTTTAGCATTTAAAATATATGAGCCTCGTAAATCTTCCTCGATCGGCATAAACTCTCCGGGGCGATATTCTTCTTCTAGGAGAAACTCAAATAAATTTTGATTTTCTTCATTTATTTCTAGTTCTTTGATTGTACCATCGCGTAATTTGAGGTGTAATTTATAGTGCCATCTACAACTATGAGCGCAATTACCCTGATTTGCACCACGCTCTGACATAAAATTAGATAATAAACAGCGGCCAGAATATGTCATACACATAGCTCCATGAATAAAAGTTTCAATTTTTATATCTGGGCATTTTTCTTTTATTTCTTTTAATTCCGCAAAAGAAGTTTCTCGGGCCATAACACAAAGATCTGCACCTTGATCATGCCAATATTTTACAGATAACCAAGAACAAATATTTGCTTGTGTAGAAATATGTAACTCTATATCTGAGGTACGTTCCTTTAAATATTGAAAAATACCAGGATCTGCAACAATAACACCATCGGGCTTGATTTTATTTATTGTTGCTAAAAATTTAGGTAATTTTTCAATATCTTTATTATGAGAGAATAAATTGAGAGTTAAATATAATTTTTTACCATGTTTATGAGTATATTCAATGCCTTCTTGTAAGTCTTCTAAAGTTATTTGTGATTTGGTTCTTAGCGACAAATCAGGAGTGCCAATATAAACTGCATCGGCACCATAAGCAATTGCAGTTTTTAATTTATCAAGTGAGCCAGCTGGTGCAAGTAGTTCAGATCTAAGGTTTTTTGTCTTCATTGATGGTGTAAGTAAAATTTAGGTTATTATCTAGCAAAACTATAAAAGTACAATTTTTTTATATTATACTA
>CAXPEK010000171.1:0-2535 GCA_964216065.1 Candidatus Actinomarina sp. | reverse complement strand
TTAACACAGAGCAGCTGCACAAAATTAGAGTCCCAGTGCTCCTTTCATAATCAAGAATGTAAAGAGCTAGATAGCTCAGGAATTTGCACTGAATATCAAAGAAATTACACCTGTGCAAATGCCCCTTATGATCCAGACTCAGATAAACAAATGGTACTTTGTAACAATCAAGTATACTGCAATAACGGTGACTGTGATGAAATCACTTACGAAAAAAATAAGGATTTAGCAACAACTGCATCATACGCCTCTATGCTAGAAAATGCAGCAGCAGAACTAGAAGAAGATGGATCTTTTACCTTCGCAGGGACAAATAATAAATGCAGTAGAGATTTCCTTAATTTGTCAGATTGTTGTAGTATGGATGGCTTTGCCGAGGATTTTGTTAATACAGTAACAGATACAGCATTACTTGGAAGTAGACTATTAGTAAACAGTATAACACAAAAAGAAAGCCTTGAGTTAGGCATGGATTTAACCTTTTGTAGCGCGTCAGAAAAAGATCTGTTTTTTAGACGTAATAATAATCAGTGTCTTTATATAGGAAGATATTGTAGTGCAGAAGAGGATGTTACAGGATTATGCTTGCAGGAAAAAGAGTCATATTGTTGCTTCTCTTCTAAAATTGCAAAAATTATACAGCAACAGGGGCGTCCGCAAATAGGAAAAGGATGGGGTACACCCTATGCACCAGATTGTACTGGTTTAACCGCTGATGAAATTAACCAACTAGACCTAGAAAAAATGGACTTCTCTGAGCTAGAACAAGAAATTAAAGAGAATGCTTTAAATAATCTCCCAGAAAGTAGTGAACTAGAAGGTGTAGCAACCGAAAAAATAAAAGATTTTTTTCAGAGTGGGCAGGAAAATGAATAAATTGCAACAAATTAAATATTATAAAATCTCTGCTCTACAAATAACATTGCTTTTATTTCTATCAAGCCTTTTATTCGTAGTAAAAATATATGGTATCTCCCTTGGATTAAACCTTACACAATCCTTACCAGATAAATATTTCCTTATATTAGAGGGTCGAGAATATAATATAAATGATTATGTTGCCTTTCGTAAGAAAAACAAATGGTATAATCATACTTTAGCTAAACAAATAAAAGGCGTAGAAGGTGATGAAATTATTGTGTTTAAAAATCAGCTCTTTCTATCTACAAATAAAGAAAAAAAATTCTTGGGTTACATAAAAAAACAAGCACTTGATGGGTCAAACCTAACCCCAATAAAAGAAGGAAAAATTCCCAAAGATTATTATTTGCTGATTGCACCACACATAGATAGCCTTGATTCCCGTTATGAAGATATAGGGCTAATCCATAAAAGTGAAATTATAGCAAGGGTTGTACCTATAGATAGGCATATTGCAATGGCTACAATGATGGTGCTGTGTTTATATATCTTGTTAATCTTTTTAGTAGCTAAATTTCTTAAGTATAAATATTTGACAATATTCTTGCTGTGTTTCCTTTTTATTAGTCCTAAAATCCTACTTGCGAAAGATCTGGGCGTATATGGTGAATTATTTGAAATTACAGAAACCGATTTAATACAGGAAATAAAAAATAAACTCACCAATATGGAGGCGAATGGTGAATTACAAAAATTACAAGAAAATTGGCAAAAACAAGCAATAAGAAGAGCGGAAAGACCTAAGCCAGTTGAAAAATACCAAATTGCTACCGAGAATAGAGTTTATTTTTATGATCCCTCAATATCAGTAAAGCACGATATTCATGACCATAAAGGTAAGCTCATTGCAAAAGAGGGAAAAAAAGTTAATCCCTTGGATTACCAAGAAATGAAACAAAATTTACTATTTATTGATTCAGATATAGAAAAACAATTGCACTGGGCTCTAGCAGAACATAAAAAAAATCATTCAGTAATTATACTAGTTAATGGATCTATCATGCAAATAATGAGAGATTATAAAACTAGAATTTATTTTGATCAAAATGGATTCTTATTTAATAGCTTTAAGATTAAAGCAGTTCCTGCAAAAGTAAGCCAAGATGGAGATTTGCTAAGAATTGAGGAGTTTGTCTTATGATAATTCCAAAAATACTTAAATTAATATTGGTAACTATTCTACTTGCTTTGCAAACAGTATTTGCAGATGTTTGTACAGGTAGATTCTTAAATCCTATAACTGATGTGTGCTGGGATTGCTTTTTCCCTATCTCAATTGGTGCAATAGAAATGCCTCCATCAAACACACTGAGACCCGATACAGCAAACTTTCCTTCACCTATTTGTATTTGTCCAAACCCAAAAGCACTTGGCCTCCCTACACCAGGACTTGCCATAGGTATGTGGGAGCCAATTAGAATGGTAGATGTAACTAAAAGACCTTTCTGCTTAACCTCTCTTGGTGGTATCTCGCTTAATCCAGGTATGAAAGTAGGTAAGGGTACATCACCATATGAAGGTAGTGGTCAGGAGCGGATAGGTAATTGGCATGTGCATTGGTATATTAACCCATTATTGGGTACTTTAGGGCTTATAAAAGATGCAGCAATTTGC
>CAXPEK010000170.1:0-2694 GCA_964216065.1 Candidatus Actinomarina sp. | reverse complement strand
ACTATTTCTAAGGCAATATTGGGATCAGCACCAGCTTCAATGAGCTGCTGAGAAATTAAATAAAAAAAAACACCTGACGCTAATGCGCTAATTTTTAAGGTTTCATCTAAGCTGTAACCTAGTTTTTGCAAAATTAATACAATATCTTCAGTAGGAGGATGCATCTTGTCTTTAACCAAAAAAGACCATAACGACTTTTTTTGTTTAAATTTTAGAGCAACATCTTCCTTAAAATAATATAAAAACATTATAAATTCAGGATCATAATAATATGTATTAGCTTGTTTAAGTTTAGCTGACAAATCAATGCTTAAATCATGCTTTTCACGAGCATTAATATCTAATTTTTTAATCTCATCACTAGTAATTACTAAATCATATATAATATTGAATAACTCTGAAACAGTAAGCTCTAACTCCAATAACTTATATGCTATTAATCTTTCCAGAACTAAAAAATTAATATTATCTAGCAAAGCAATCTGATCCGAAATATCTACCAAATATTTTGCAACCTTTTTTCTTATTGTTGAAAGCTCTACAAATAATTCTTTAAGCCGCTTTTCCGAAAATTGATATCTTTACCGCCTACAACTATTTCAATCATAATAATGATATATTCTTATTAATTTCTAGCTAAAACATATATTTTATTTTTAGTTTTTATATAGCAATAAATATTTTATTAAAATTCAGCGAAGCAAAATAATTAACACCATTTTTTCGTAAAAGAATTTTGCTAAATAATTGTGGTAAAAATTAGGGCTAAATCTAAATAAATTCTTATATAATTTCTAATTAGCTCAATAATTAATCTTGCAAAAAATCTATTTACTGAAATTTCTCGTACATGTATTAAGCACTAAAACACTTGTAAAAAATTAATTAGAGTAATAAATTTTTATCTAGAATAAAAAAATAAATAGTTAATAATGTACAAAAATTTTAAGATAACATGTTTGGATTATTTAGATTAATATTCTTAGTTTACATTGCTGGCTCTATTTTATTCATTGCTATCTTCTATGATTATATGGAAAAAAATCATCCAAAAATAAATTTGCCCTACAAAGAACAAGTTTTTGGCCTAAAAAATATTATTATTGATAAGGTAAATAAATTTATTGATGAAAATCAGAACACAGTAACAGAAACCTCTAAGGAACAAGACTCACTATTAGACCAACTCTAGTATACTGAATTATCATCTATAAAAGAAATATAGTATTTTTTTTCTTGATATTCTATTTTTGCATGTTAAAAAAAAGTGATAATATTATTTAGGTTAACAAATGAAGAAAACTTTTCTTTTAACAACAATTTTAGCTGGAGCTACTACATTATCTTCAGCTGCCTATGCTAATCAGCATAATTCTTATGCATTAGATAGTTTATTTTTTAGACCAGCTAGTGACGAAATAGTAGGTACTACAAAATATACACATGAAATTAATGAATATAAATCTTCTGGAGTTAATAGCGAAGATATATCTAAGACAATTACTCAATCATTTGATTTTGGTATTAATGAGCGTTTATCGGCTACAGTTTCTTTAAGCCATCAAGAAGTTGAATATAAGGATGAAACCAGCACTATTGATGCTGATGGTTTTAATAACCCAGAAATTTCTTTAAAATATAGAACTGCTCATGAAAAAAGTGACGGTTTTATCTCTGATATTACTTTAGCTATTGCTCCTGATATTTTTACAGCTAAAAGTGCTACAGCAAATGTAGATGGCACAGTAGCATCAGGTGGTAATATTTTCGCTTTAGCCGTAGATTATGGAAGAAACTTTGAAAATTCTAGTTACAAAGTAACTGGTACTACCATATATAGCGCAAAATCAAAATTCAGAGACGCTGAAACTGGAGATGCTTACACAGATGATGAAGAAACTTATTTTAACCTAGCTATTGAAACTCAATATAAATTGAGTGATAAAATATCTTTAAATATAGCAGCTAATAAATATTTTGTTCTAAATGAAACGAGCCTAGGTGCTAAATTAAATTATAAATTAGGCAATGGTGCATTTATTACTCTAGCTTATGATTCTATTAATACAAGAGATGATGGACCGTTTACTGAAGATGAAACTAGTGTAACTTCAGCATCATTAAAATATAGATTTTAATGATACACGCATTTTAAGAAGATTTAGGCCTAGCAAACAACTAGGCCTTTTTTTTGTCTAATTATAATAGTTACTTTCATTCACTAAGCTTCCTAAATAGTAATTTACTTATAGATGTCTAAGTTAAATTCTAATTACATATAAAATCAAGATTCTTTAAATATCGCTTAAAATAGTTTATATTTTAAGCTGAGTTTTAAAAAATTATTTAAAACCCAAGCTTAATAGAAAAATTAGGCTTTTTGATTATTTATTATATCTAGCTCAAATCAATAAAAGCTAAATATTATACCAGGTCTTATCTAAAAACCTATTTTTATTCTTTAATTTTAACCCCATAAATTCCAAGCTAAAATTTTGAATTAGCTAAGGCTAGCACTGCAATTTTAGCTTAAAATTTCTGAAACTAATATTATTGACTAAAAACAGTTTTAAAGATGGGAATTGGTATTGTTTTTGTATCTGTTTCAAATTGCTTAATACTAATTTAAGCTAAACAAGACTCCCTTATATATAGAGAACTTAATATATATAATTAATAAATTAATTAAGCCCA
>CAXPEK010000169.1:0-3635 GCA_964216065.1 Candidatus Actinomarina sp. | reverse complement strand
GCCAAATCTAGTATTATGTGATATTAACATGCCCATTATGAATGGTTCTGAATTACTAGCTAAATTAAATAGTGAACATAAAGAGCAATTAACTGAAACTCCTTTTTTATTTTTGACTGCTTATAGTCAAAAAGAGGATAAATTAAGTGGTATAAATTTAGGAGCTGATGAATATATTGTTAAGCCTGTAGATTTTGATATATTATTAAGCACTATTAGAAGTAAAGTTCAAAAAAGCTCTGATTTTAAATTGGCTGCTAATACTAGATTACTTGATTTATGTGAACATGTATCTAATTTAATTCCCCAAGAAATACAGCAACCCTTACAAAATATTATTACCTTAGCTTCAACTTTAAAAAAATCTCTTCATTCTGATCATATTAAGCAAAATCAAGAATTTGCTGCACGAATTTATTTAGCAGCTTTAAAATTAAATATGCAAATTACTAAAGCTTTAGATAAGGAAGAAATTATTAACAAAGCAAATAATATTTATAATTACACTGCAACTACTGAATTTATAGCTCAATTAAAAGATGAATTAAGTGACTTAGAAATAAGTTATAATATTGCAGAAAATTTACCTAAAATAAATTACCAACCCTTATTACTACCAATAATTTCAACTTATATCAGGCAGCATTACATAGCTGAAAGTGAAAACATTACTTTAAATATATTCTTAGATTATAAGCAAAACCTAATTATTTCGATTTCGGCAAAAGTAGTATTACCAGTATTTTCAGAAAAACTAGAAGAATATATATTTCAGCTAGGAGGTGATTTTTCCTTACAAGATGATGATAATGAAACTCATCATATTATTTTAATACCAAATTATCTGTTGAAATTTTAGTTATAAAAAGAAATTTTATTTTTAAGCCAATTAGCTTCTCTAAGGCTTAATTTTATGCCAATTTTATTATAGATTTTCTGATGATAATTTTTTAACCATAATTTCTCACTTGTGGTTAATAACTTTAGAGCGATTAAATTTTCATCCATAGGTACTAAAGTTAAAGTTTCGAAATAAAGCATATTTTCTTTATTTTTTTTAACGAGCAAGATATTTTCTATTCTAATACCATAATGATTCTCAAGGTAAAAACCTGGTTCATTAGTTACTAGCATATTTTCTTGTAAATTATGATTAATTGGGGCTTTGCTTATTGAATGTGGTCCTTCATGCACATTAAGAAAACAGCCAACACCATGTCCTGTTCCATGTGCATAATCTTTATTATGCTGCCATAAAAATTGACGTGCTAATATATCTAATTGAAATCCTTTGGTATTTTGTGGAAATTTGGCCATAGCTAAAGCAATATGTCCTTTTAATACAAGGGTATAATTTTCCTTTTGTTCTTTTGTTGCTTGTTTCTTATAAGCTATAGTTCTAGTAATGTCAGTAGTAGCAAATTTATATTGTCCACCGGAATCCACCAAATAAAGGTTAGCATGCGTAAATTTTTTATTAGTTTTTTTATTAACATTATAATGAATTACTGCTCCATTTTCTGCAAAAGCTGAGATAGTATTAAAGCTAGGAAAAAGAAATTCTTTATGTTGCTTTCTAAATTCTAATAATTTTTTACTAGCACTAATTTCATCTAATTCAGGATTAGATTGCTGCTGATCTAACCAAAATAAAAATTTAGTTTTAGCAATCGCATCTAAAATATGGCTTTTTCTACAATGTTTAATTTCAATCTTATTTTTACTAGCTTTTGCTAAAATGAGAGGATCTGTAATGGTTTCAATCGCGATATTATTAGCCTTAAATTCACTATAAAAATAGTAAGATACATAATTTATATCTAGCTTTACTGTTTTTATTTGATATTTGTTACATAATTCAGCAACTTTTTCAGCTTGTTTTAATGGTAAAATAGTAACATTTAACTTACATAAATAAGTTTGTAATGCTGCAGATATTTTAGCTAAATCAAGATAAATAAAGTTATTTTTATGATAATATAAAAAATAGCAATGCAGCAAAGGAGTAAATTCAGTATCTTTTCCTCTAATATTAAGCAACCAATTTATTGTGGCACTATCAGCAGTAAAATATGCCTCTTTACTTTTAAGCTGTTGTAAAAACTTAATATTTTTTATTTTATTCTTACTATTTTCACCCGCTAAATTATCTGTAATAATTTCAGCTTGAGTAATTTTACTTTCTGGGCGTTGCCATATAAGGTCAATATAATTTTGTTTTACTTTAATAAGCTTAACATTATCTTTTTTAAGATATTTTTTTATTTTAATGATTGTAGTAGCAGAGAAAGATTTAGCATCATAAGCTAAATTAAAATTAGCTGGCAAATTATTAACTAGCCATTTTTCTGGCTGTATCTCAGCAATATTATAAATTGTAAAATCATTTGCTAATTCTTGTTTTGCCTGCGTAACATATCTACCATCTGTAAAAAAAACTTTTATTTTTGAGCTGATTAATGCTAAACCATTAGATCCAGAAAAACCGGTTAACCATTTCAGTCTTTGTAGGTTTTCTGGCACAAATTCATCAAGAAACTCATCACTTGTATTAATTAAATAGCCATCATAATTACTATCTTTAAGTAAGTTAAGTAAAATATTCAGATTAGTCATTATTGCTTAAATATCTGCATAGATCTTTTTTTCACCATATTGTCCTGGGTGAGTTACGGCTCCTTTTTCAGCTGGTCCAACTGTTTGAGCATATTTCCATAATGCCCCACTACCAAAATCATTTTCTTTATTTTGCCATCTTTCTTTTCTTTGCTCTAATTCGCTAGCTGTTAGTTCAACTGACAAGGTCCGGTTAATTGCATCTATAGAAATAATATCACCATCTTTAAGTAGCGCAATAGGACCACCTTCTGCTGCTTCTGGTCCAACATGACCTACACAAAAGCCTCTTGTACCACCAGAAAATCTACCATCAGTAATTAATGCAACTTTTTCACCCATACCTTGGCCATATAAGGCAGCTGTTGTTGCCAACATTTCGCGCATACCTGGCCCTCCTTTTGGACCTTCATAACGAATTACAATAACTTCTCCTTCTTGATATTCTTTATTTTCTACTGCTTTAAATGCATCTTCTTCACAATTAAAAATTCTAGCAGCACCTTGATGTTGTAAATTTTTTAAACCTGCTATTTTTACTATTGCACCTTGGGGGGCTAAATTGCCTGTTAAAGTAACTACCCCTCCTCTTTTGGTTAATGGTTTATCTGCGGGATATACTATATCTTGATTTTTAGGAAATTTAACATTAGCTAGATTTTCAGCTATGGTTTTACCAGTAACAGTAAGGCAATCTCCATGAATATAACCGTTTTCATAGAGAGTTTTTAAAATAATTTGCACCCCACCTACTTCAAATAAATCTTTAGCTACATATTTACCACCTGGTTTTAAGTCAGCTATATAGGGAGTTTTTTGAAAGATTTCTCCTACATCATGTAAATCAAATTTAATACCGCATTCATGAGCAATGGCAGGAAGATGTAGGGCAGCATTGGTAGAACCTCCAGTTGCAGCCACAATAGTAGCGGCATTTTCTAATGCTTTAAGTGTAACTATATCTCTTGGTCTTAGATTATTTTTTATTAATTCCATTACTATTTTTCCAGATTCATAAG
>CAXPEK010000168.1:0-2454 GCA_964216065.1 Candidatus Actinomarina sp. | reverse complement strand
CGCTCTGCTGCATTTTGGGCAAATTCATATAGTCTTTGTGGTGTTCTATGGGCTGAGATAATTTTTTTTTCATATGGAACTTCGAGCTCGTCTAGGATTTTTGCTGCGTGACTCATGCAGCTCCAGTCACTTTGACTGCCCATAATTATGCTAACTAAAGCTTGATTATTTTTTGACATAAGCAATAATTCATTAAAAAAGTAATTTAACAGATAGATTTCAAGCTGGCAAGAAAATTGCTTTTCAATATAAAAAGCCTTGGTTAGAGTAAATGCATGTTCATAAAAAAAATTATTAAAACTAAATTTTTCACCGAATTAATTGCCCTGGCCGCTGCATTATATTTATGTTTAGTAAGAATTACTTCTATTGTAAAATTAGAAAATAAAGCTGCTTTGGCTGCAGCTGAAAAAACAGGTAAACCCGTTATTTTTGCGGTATGGCATGGCAGAATTTTCTACAGCGTCATGGTTTGTAGTAGCCTTTATAAATATCAAAATTACTCTTTAGTCTCTAAACATAATGATGGGCAAATAATAGCTGCTTTTGTCAAAAAATTTAATTCTAAAACTATTGCAGGCTCAACTTCAGATGGTGGTTTTAAAGCAATTAAAGAAATTTTTAAAGTGTTAAAAACCACCAAGCAGAGATTATGTATTACCCCAGATGGACCAAGAGGACCTAATATGCAAATTAATAGTGCTATTATCGAAATTGCTGCCAAAACTAGTGCCATTATTGTACCGCTGAGCTATAGTGCCAAATATGCTAAATTTATGTCTAGCTGGGATAAAATGCTTATTCCTAGAATTTTTAATCACCTTACTGTTGCTTATGGTGAACCTATCGCAATTTCTGCCAAAACTGATAAGATACAACTCAAACAAATAAAAGATCAACTCGAATTAGATCTTACTGAACTTACCTGGCGCTTAGATAAAAAATATCAGCATCAAAAAATTAAAACTGGGAGTAAAAATCATAAAAGAAGCTGATTTATGTTAATCAATATTTATAATCTTATTTTAGCTATTATTTACCCTTTCATTTTTTTATATTTTAAATATAGAATCAGTATAGGGAAAGATAACCTTCAATCTGTAGCTGAAAAATCTGGTTATTTTCCTCAGCAAAAACCAGCTGGCAAATTAATCTGGTTTCATGCTGTATCTGTCGGAGAAACAATTTCTATATTACCTTTAATAGAAAGGTTAAACCAGCGTAAAAATATTACTATTTTGTTAACAACCACCACTTTAAGCTCCGCTAAAATAGTCTCAGAAAGAGTAGGAAAAAATATTCATTATCAATATTTACCTTTAGATTTCAAAAAAAATAGCCGGGCTTTTCTTAAGCATTATCAGCCAGATTTAGCTATTTTTACTGAATCAGAATTATGGCCTAACTATATAAATGAGGCAGTCAAATTAAATATTCCTCTAATTTTACTTAATGCACGCATTTCAGATAAGAATTATTTAAAGAATTTTTTCTATCAGAAAGCTTTTTGTAATTTACTAGCTAAATTTTCTTTAATCCTGCCTCAAGAGTTACAAGATCTAACCAGATTAGAACAAATGAAGCTAAAAAATCTAAAATTAATTGGTAATTTAAAATTAGACTCTCCTATCTTACCTTATAATAAAACAGAGTTAGCCTACTTAAAAAAACTAACTAATAAACGAAAATTATTTTTATGTGTAAGCACTCATGCGGGAGAAGAAAAATTGCTTGCTCAAACACATCACAATTTAAGATTAGCAATTCCTGAATTACTAACTATTATTATTCCTAGGCATCCTGAACGCCGTGATGAGATTATTTCTACTTTAAAAGAAGAGCTTAATTTAGCCACTTCCATTCGATCCCAAAAGGAAGTTATAACCGAAAGAACTGACATTTATCTTGCTGATAGCTTTGGTGAATTGGGGCTTTTTTATCAATTATGTGACATTGCTTTTATTGGTGGTTCTTTAATTAAAAGAGGAGGGCATAATCCTTATGAAGGATTACGCTTTAACAATGTTATAATTACTGGGCCCCATTATTTTAACTTTAAAAATATCTATGAGAATTTACTGCAAGAAAATATTGCCTATCTCATAAATGATGAATATGACTTAAAAGAAGTTTTATTTAAACTATTGACGGAGGTAGCACATAAAAATTCTAGCAAGGCAAGAAGCAAACAATTTATTAGTAAAAAACAAAATATTCTAAATAACACTGTCGCTGAACTAATTAAATTTTTATAAACACACCTAATTTCTAATTATATTTACAAAAATAACTTTATAGAATTAGTTTTAATTGAAAATTTTAACAAGCAAGAATCAGAGCTTATACCAAATCCCATCTATAAAGCTGTTTTTAGTCACTAATATTAGCTTCAGAAATTTTAAGCTAATATTGCAGGACTAGCCTTAGCTAATGCAAAATTTTAGCTTGGAATTT
>CAXPEK010000167.1:0-3762 GCA_964216065.1 Candidatus Actinomarina sp. | reverse complement strand
CCAGGCTCTTTAGAAATAGCAGCTATTATAAGCTATGCAGCAGATTTAGATTTATATGATGGTTTTGTAGCTCTGGGCTGTATTATAAGAGGAGAAACAATTCATCACGAAGTTGTTGCTTATGAAGCAACTAGAGCTTTAAGTGATTTGGCAGTAAATATGAATCTTGCCATAGGAAATGGTGTCATTTCTGCCGAAAATAAAGCACAAGCTATAGAAAGAGCTTATCGCAATAAACGCAATAAAGGAGCTGCTGCGGCTAGTACTACTCTAAAAATGGCCCTAATTAGAGATAAATTCCAAGAAATGTTGTTAACCTAGTTTTATTTTCTTTATTTTATCTCGATCTGCTTTATTTTAACTTAAAAAACATATTTAATGGATAAATATTACGGCGTAAATTGTGGAATCTCTTATATGAGAAGGTCTAGAGTTGCTGCTTTTCAGGTGCTCTATCAATTTGATTTTTATAATTCTAAAAAGTCACTTACAAAAATAAAAGAAGAGTTATTTGATTTTTATAAACATGATTACCAAAACATAGAAGATAAGAAGCATCAGGACGCCCTTTATTTCGAGCTTATAGAAAAAATATTACCTGTAGCTATTACTAAAAAAGACGAAATAAACGAGATTTTAGAACCTTTGTTAAAGGATAGTTGGAAATTAGAAGAGTTATCCCTGTATATTTCTTTAATTTTAAGATTAGCTATTGCTGAAATAATGCAAACTTCTACTGATTTACCAATTATCATCAATGAGTATATAGAAATTACTAAATTATTCGAAAATAGCAAAGATGCTAAATTTGTTAATTCTATAATAGAAACAGTAGGTAATTCGCTCAGAAAAAATGGATGAGTTTTCTTTTATTTCTAAATATTTAACACCTTTATCTGGCCTTGGTTCTCTTGATTTAACTGATGACATTGCATTATTAAATCCACAACATAATTATGGTTTTTCTACTGATACTATGGTGGAAAATATTCATTTTTTACCAAATACTAAACCAGATGATTTGGCTTTTAGATTAATAAGTGTTAGTGTTTCAGACTTAATTTGCAAAGCCTTAACCCCCAAATTTTATGCTTTAAACTTAACCTTTCCTAAACAAATAGAAGAAAAGTGGCTAGATAATTTTAGCTCTGGCTTAAAAGAAGCGCAAAAATATTATAATATTTATCTTATTGGAGGTGACACAACAAGTACTGATAAAAATATGGTCTTTACTGCCTCTGTTTTTGGCGCTAGGGCAGAAAAAGTTATTTTAAGAAATAATGCTAAAATAAATGATGATATTTGGGTTACTGGTAATATAGGCGATGCCTTTCTTGGGCTTGAAATTTCTAGAAAAAATTTATTATTAGATAATGAATATCTATTATCTAAATATAATCGCCCTGTGTGTCATATAAACTTGCAAAAGTTTTTACTTAATTTTGCTAATTCTGCTCTTGATATTTCTGATGGTTTAATCCAAGATTTAGAACAGCTTTGCTCTTCTTCTAATTGCGGTGCTTCCGTAAATTATGATTTAATACCTCTAAGTAAAGTAGCTAAAAATATTCTTAATAACTATCCTAAATTTAAAGAAATAATTATCAATTCTGGTGATGATTATGAGATTTTATTTACTTCAAACGAAGAAAATAAAGAAAATATAATAAAATTTAGCAAAGAAGAAAAAGTCCAAATTTCTTACATAGGTAAGATTAAATCAGATAATTATGTTGATATATTAGATAGCAATAATCAATCTATTTGCGTAAAAAATTTAGGCTATAAACATATTTTTTAATATTTTTCGGCTTGTTCTTCAAAAAACTTTATTTGTTTTTCTGTTATTTTTGGAGTTTGGCCAAAAAAATATTTAAAGGCCGGTTGAGCTTGGTATATTAGCATATTTATTCCTGCTATTATTTGATGACCGTTATTTTTTGCATCTACTAAAAACTTAGTATTTAAGGGTTTATAGACTATATCATAAAATATTTTTTTTCCTTTTATTTTGCTATGTTCTATTTTGAGTTGATTTTGGTTATTTAAACCACAACTTGTGGTATTTATTACTATATCTGCATGAGTTATTTTATGTTCTATATTATCTAAATTATCTATTATAAGTGTCTTTTTACTTTTTTTTGCTAATATTTCTGCTTTCTTTTTAGTTCTATTTATTATTGTTATTTTTTTTACATTATCTTTTATTAATCCAAAAATAATTGCTTTTGCTGCCCCTCCTGCCCCTATTACTAAAACTTCTTTAGTTGCTAAATTTAAATTAGGTAAATTTTCTATCAATCCCTTTTTAAATCCATAATAATCCGTATTATCTGCATATATTTTGTTATTTTTAACATATATTGTATTTATTGCCTCTAATGTTGTTGCTAATTCTGATATTTCTGCTTGTTCTTGTAAAATTTTATATGCCTCTTCTTTATGGGGAATAGTTATATTTATACCAGTTAGTTTTTTTTGTGGTAATGTTAGAATAAATTTCTCTAACTCTTGTGGCTTCACTTCTATTTTACTATATTCTCCTGCGATTTTATTTTCTTTTAGCCAATAATTATGAATAATTGGAGATAAGCTATGCTTTATTGGATAGCCTATTACTGCTGCTTTTTTTTCTTCCATCTTTTATGTTTTTTGCTTTGTTTGTAGTTTTTAGTATTTTTAAATTTATTTTTTCTTAATTTTCTATACTGGCTATAGCTTAGTAAGGGCTGCTTATTTTTAACTCTAAATAGATTTTCTATTGTATCTAATATTATTTCTAATCTTTCTGCAAATAATTTGGTTTTAGCAAGCTCTTTTTGCATTTCTTGATGTAATTTCGGTAGATTAATTATATCTTTTTCTAATTCTGCTATCTTAGTTAGTATTAGATCGTTTTTTTTTGAACTCATAATATTTTTCGATGATTGCAGCTGCTGTTTCCTCTATAGATTTTTTACTTACATCTATAATTGGCCAATTGTTTTGTAAATAATATTTTCTTGCCTCTTTTACTTCCTTATCTACAGATTCATAATCAATATATTCATTTCCCGAAGAAATATTTTGTCCTAATAGTTTTATTCTATTTTTTCTTATTTGTATTAAAGCTTCTGAATTTATGGTTAAACCTATAATTAAACTATTTTGTATTTGAGTAATTTTTTCTGGTAATAATACTCCAGAAATGTAAGGAATATTTGCAGCTTTTAACCCTCTATGTGACAAATATATACATGTAGGCGATTTAGAAGTTCTTGATGGTCCTATTATTATGATATCGGCTTCTTCTATTCCTTCTATTTTTTGTCCATCATCATGGCTTATAGTATAATTTATTGCTTCTATTTTTTTAAAATAGTCTTGATCTAATATATGCTGTCTTCCTGGCTTATTTATTATGTCTTGTCCTATATATTTAGAAAATTTTTCTATTATTTCATCTAAGGCAGGTATTGTTGCTATTTGATGTTGTTTACATTCTTCTAACAATAAATCGAGTAGCTCTTGACTTAATATTGTATATAATACTATTCCTCTATGCTCTTTTATCTTTTCTATCACCTCTTTCATTTTTCTTTTTGTTCTTACTAAAGACCACATAAACTCGTTAGATTCAATTCCTCTAAATTGTGATATTACTGCTCTTGATATTGCACCTAAGGTTTCTCCTGTTGAATCCGATATTAAATGAATATTTATGTTTTTATAATCTTCCATAAGTAATAATTTGTTAATAACTTTTTAATTATTTGTAAG
>CAXPEK010000166.1:0-3890 GCA_964216065.1 Candidatus Actinomarina sp. | reverse complement strand
CTTTTATTCTGCAATTTTAACTCCATAAATTCCAAGCTAAAATTTTATATTAGCTAAGGCTAGTCCTGCAATTTTGGCTTAAAATTTCTTGAGCTAATATTATCGACTAAAAACAGCTTTATAGGTGGGAATTGGTATAATTAGCTAACAGTGTCTAATTTGCAGCTTGTAAAATTAGCTACTATGTTTAAAAATCACTTACCCGGCCATTTTTTTCCCAGTCACCATAGCGTGTTGGTTCGGCACCAGTTGGTCCACCTATTTCTAGCGGTGCAATATTTTTAATATATTCTTTTAGCAATAAATTACGACTGTAAGGTAGTTTTTTATTAAAGGGGGTTAAAATATGTTTGCTAATGAAGAAACCGGTCAGATTAAATGCTTGGTATATTTCAGTATCTGTAATTTCTGCTTGATTATTTTTTTGCCTTAGAAATTGAGGAATTATTAATAATTTTTCATGGTATTTTTCGCCAATCTTTTTGGTGACAGCATGGCCAGTATTAGGTGATACATAAAATAAATTTTCTGTGGTTTGACTCACCGCGCAATGGCTTAAAGCAATACCATAACCTATTTGGCTTAAAAAATTTAACTCATAATTTATATATTGGCTAATATTAATTTCTTGGTTTACTGCATTTTCTAGAAAATCAATGGTTAGATCAAATAATATATTATAATTTTCGTTATCTTGCAGGGCTAGGCTTAAAAATTCTGTAATAGTTTTTAATATTAAGGTGTTTTTGTTAGAGTTAATGAAATGGGCATTATAATTTTTGCTGATTTCTGTATTAGTTAAATTACCTAAAGAATGTTCAGAGCGGGATTTTTGCACAGTAGTAATTAAGTTGCCAATTTGGTAGATGGCTTTGTTTTTTTTACTATTAGCCCCTTTAGCATAGCTTTTATGGATTGAGTCTCTGGCAAATAGGGTAACTATAAGTGCTGATTCAGAATGTTTGATCGTATTTATTAGTAATGCTTCTCCTTCCCAATACATAAGTTACTCATGATGTTATTGTAATATTTTAGCTTTATACTTGCTGTTTTAATAAATTAATATATTTTTTAGTGCCATAAAAGCAAGTTTTCTTACTCATTTATGTTAAGTGCAGGTTCAATAGAGCAAATTAATTTTGGTGAGGCTATAGGTAAAAGATATATTTCCTATGCCATGGCTACGATAATGTCTAGATCACTACCTGATGTTAGAGATGGTTTAAAACCAGTGCATCGCAGATTGCTATATGCTATGTTAAAATTACGCCTTGATCCTGAAGCAGGTTTTAAAAAATGTGCGCGAGTAGTAGGTGATGTTATAGGTACATATCATCCACATGGTGACCAAGCGGTTTATGATGCTTTAGTTAGATTAGCTCAAAATTTTGCTGTGCGTTACCCTTTGGTGGATGGTCAAGGTAATTTTGGTTCATTAGATGGAGATAATGCAGCAGCAATGCGTTATACAGAAGCAAAATTAACTAAGATTGCGATGTTGCTTTTAGCCGATATTGATAAAGATACAGTTGGTTTTAAAAATACATATGATGATTCAGATAGTGAGCCAGTAATTTTACCGGCAAAATTTCCAAATTTACTGGCTAATGGTAGTGAAGGTATTGCAGTTGGCATGGCAACTTCTATACCACCTCATAATATTGCTGAAATTTTTACTGCTTTAATTTATTTGTTAAAAAACCCGGATTGCTATGTAAAAACCTTAGCAAATTTTATAATAGGTCCAGATTTTCCTACTGGTGGTTTAATTTTAGAAAGTAAGCAGGCTATTATTAAGGCGTATGAAACTGGTAGGGGTTCTTTTAGAATGAGAGCTAAATGGAGTAAAGAAGAGCATAATAAAGGTTTATATCAAATAGTAATTAGTGAAATTCCTTATCAAGTTCAAAAAGCTAGATTGATCGAAAAAATAGCTGATTTATATAAAGCAAAAAAACTTACTTTAGTTGGTGGTATTAGAGATGAATCTGATGCAAATTTAAGAATTATTATTGAGCCCAAATCAAGGAATGTAGATGCTAATTTGTTAATGGAGCAGCTATTTAAATTAACTGATTTAGAAAGTAAATTTTATTTAAATTTAAATGTCTTAGATGCTAAATTAGTTCCGAGAGTAATGAATTTAAAAGAGGTTTTAGCAGAATATATTGCTCATCGTTTTGAAATAATAACAAGAAAATCGCAATATGAATTAACTAAAATTACTGCAAGATTAGAAATATTAGAAGGTTATTTAATTGCTTATCTAAATTTGGATGAGGTTATTACCATTATTAGAGAGAGCGAAGAGCCAAAAATTGATTTATGTAATAAATTTAACCTAACTGATAATCAAGCTGAAGCAATTTTAAATATGCGTTTAAGATCTTTGCGTAAATTAGAAGAATTTAAGATAAAAGCAGAGAGAGATGAGTTACTTAAAGAGCAGTCTAGACTGTCAGCTTTATTAAATTCTGAGCAATTATTGCATGCAGAATTATTAGCAGAATTTGAGCAACTTAAAAAAGAATTTTCTCCTAAAAATAATGATTATAAAAGAAGAACAGAAATTATTAATGATTTTACGCCTGCTTTTATTAGTGATTTAACTTTTATAGAAGAAGAAAAAATTACTATTATATACTCGAAATTAGGTTGGATTAGGGCTATTAATGGACATAATATAAATAGTGCTAATATTAAATATAAGATAGGTGATGAACAAGGCTTTATTATTGAAGCTAAAACTACAGATAAATTGTTATTAGCTGGTTCCGATGGTAAGTTTTTCACACTTGATGCACATAAATTACCAAGGGGTAAGACTGATGGTCAGCCTTTAAATATGGTAGTTGATTTAGAGTCTAAATCTAAAATAATAGCGCTAAAAATTTATAATAAAGCAGATTTTTATATTGTTGCTACAAAATTTGGTAAAGGTTTTAAAATTGCTGCTAAGGATTTATTCGCGCAAACAAAAACAGGCAAGCAAATTGTTAATTTAGATATAAAAGACGAGCTTAAAGCTATCAAATATCTTGAGGCAGATAGTGATGCTATAGCTATAGTAAATAGCAACAGAAAAATGTTAATTTTTAAATTAGCAGAATTACCTCTAATGAGTAAAGGTAAGGGGGTGATTTTGCAAAAGCAAATTTCTTCTGAGCTTTGTGATATAAAGCCAATTAAGTTTGCAGAAGGTTTAACTTGGCTTTCTGGCAAGCAAGTGAGAACAGAAAGTGATTTGAGGGCATGGCTTGGCAAAAGGGCCATGAAAGGTAATTTAGTTCCACATGGTTTTTCTAAGAATAATCTTTTTTAATATTATTCTTGCAACTTACAATAGTTTACATTATAATGGTAACTCATCATCATATCTCTCTCTTAAGGTTGGTAGCTTGCTATCAACCTTTTTTATTTATGGACATAACTCTAAATTATTGTTACAATTAGCTTAATAAGTTATCTGAGTTAGTTTTATTAGTTTGAGAGGTTTTGTTATGCTAAAAAAAATTTTATTTGTTTCTTGTATTTCTTTAGTTAGCTCTGTTTATGCAGATAATCATGACGTTGATTCCACCGGTTTTTTTGAAAATTTCAAAGAAAAAATACCTTTTATGAAAGATAAGATAGGTGAGAGAGAAGAAAGACGCGGTGAGCGTCGAGAAGATATGCAAGAAAGACGCGGTGAGCGTCGAGAAGATATGCAAGAAAGACGCGGTGAGCGCCGAGAGAATATGCAAGAGAAACGCGGTGAGCGTAGTGAGCAGCGCAAAGATTTAAGAGGCAAAGCTAGACAAGAGATGGAAAGTTTAAGAAATGATTATAAAAAACAAAGATCTGATTTGAAAGCAGATTTTAAAAAAAAAGCGTTAAAAATGGAGGAGGAG
>CAXPEK010000165.1:0-3630 GCA_964216065.1 Candidatus Actinomarina sp. | reverse complement strand
TGTTTAATAACGGCACTGCTATTTTGCAGCTAAACATAACAATAATAAGTTTTATAGATAGATTATGTATCAAGTAAAAGTAAAAGATTATTATTTAAGTAATAAAGAAAAATTCACTCTTATTGCTGGTCCTTGCCAGATGGAGTCTCGCGATCATGCTTTAATGATGGCGGCAGAAATGCAAAAAATTTGTCAAAAATATGAGGTAAATCTAATTTATAAATCTTCTTTTGATAAAGCAAATCGTTCTAGTGTTTCTGCAGAGCGGGGTATTGGTCTTGCTGAAGCTCTGCCTATTTTTGCAGAGATTAGAGAAAATTTTTCTTTACCTATTTTAACTGATATTCATATTGAAGAGCAGGCTAAGTTAGTTGGTTCAAGTGCGGCTATAGACATTTTGCAAATTCCAGCATTTTTATGTCGTCAGACTGATTTATTGAGGGCTGCTGCGGCGACAGGTAAGGTAATTAATATTAAGAAAGGTCAGTTTTTAGCTCCGTGGGATATGGAAAATGTGGTTAAAAAAATGGAATATTTTGGTAATAAAAATATTTTACTTACAGAGCGAGGGGCTAGTTTTGGTTATAATAATCTGGTTTCAGATATGCGTAGTTTAGCTATTATGGCTGCAACTGGTTATCCAGTAATTTTTGATGCTACACACTCAGTACAACAGCCTGGTGGCTTGGGGGGTGCTTCAGGTGGTCAAAGACATTTTGTTAAAACTTTAGCAAGAGCAGCTATAGCGGTTGGGGTTGCGGGTTTATTTACTGAGATTCACCAAGATCCTGATAATGCTCCAAGTGATGGGCCATGTATGTTAGAATTATCATCTTTAGATGATTTTTTAGCTCAAGTAACTGCGATTGATAAAATAACTAAATCTTTAAAATAACATGACAAAAATAGCACAAATAAAAGCCAGAGAGATTATTGATTCAAGGGGTAATCCTACCATAGAGGTAGATTTATATTTAAGTGATGGCTCATTGGGTAGGGCAGCAGTCCCAAGTGGTGCTTCTACTGGTAGTTTAGAGGCATGTGAGTTACGCGATGGTGATAAGCGCCGATATTTAGGCAAGGGTGTATTAAAAGCTGTGGCTAATGTTAATAATGAGTTAGCGGTAAATTTACAAGGTTTTCCGGCTTTTTTGCAGCAAGAATTAGATGATAAATTAATTACTTTAGATGCAACAACTAATAAAAGCAGGTTGGGTGCTAATGCTATATTGGGTGTATCTTTAGCATATGCTAAAGCATGTAGTGTGAGTAAGAAACAGGCTTTATATGAATATTTAGGTGGTGCTTCTGCGAATAAAATGCCTGTGCCGATGATGAATATTATCAATGGAGGAGCGCATGCTGATAATCCTATTGATATTCAAGAATTTATGATCATGCCTGTGGCGGCTAGTTCAATTAGTGAGGCTATTAGGATAGGTGCTGAGATTTTTCAGCATTTAAAGAAATTATTAAAGGCTGATGGTCATAATACAGCAGTTGGAGATGAGGGTGGTTTTGCGCCTAATTTAGATTCAACTAATGCAGCATTAGATTATGTGCTTAAAGCTATTGAGGCGGCTGGCTATCAGCCTGGTTCAGAGGTAAAAATAGCCTTAGATGCTGCTGCTACTGAATTCTATAAAAATGGTAAATATCATTTAGCGGGAGAGGATAAAATTTTAACTAATATAGAGTTGATTGCTTATTATGAAGAATTAATTGCTAAATATCCTATTTTTTCTATTGAGGATGCTATGGCAGAAGATGATTATGAGGGTTGGCAAGAAATTACGCAAAAATTGGGCCAGAAAATTCAGTTAGTAGGTGATGATTTATTTGTGACTAACGCTAAAATTTTGCAAAAGGGTATAGAGCAAAATATGGCTAATAGTATATTAATTAAGGTTAATCAAATTGGTAATTTAAGTGAGACTTTGGCAGCAATAAATATGGCGCATCAGGCTGGTTATAGTGCGGTATTATCGCATAGATCTGGTGAGACAGAAGACACTATTATTGCTCATATTGCGGTTGCGACTAATTGTGGGCAGATTAAGACTGGTTCATTATCTCGTTCTGATCGCACGGCTAAATATAATGAGTTAATTAGAATAGAGGAGCAGTTAGAGAATAAAGCTAATTATGCTAAAATAGCTTAATTATTGAGGTATAAAATGACAAAAAAATATAATATATGTATAGCAGGAGCTACTGGTAATGTTGGTAGAGAATTATTAAATTTATTATATGAGCGTAATTTTCCTGTAGGGGAGATTTACCCATTAGCATCAGAGCGTTCTAGGGGTAAGGAGGTTATATTTGGCCGACGTAAAATTAAGGTTATAGCAATTTCAGAATTTGATTTTGCTAAAGCAGATATAGGTTTATTTTCTCCTGGTGCTGCGGTTTCAAAAGAATATGCACCAAAAGCTGCAAAGGCTGGTTGTATAGTAATAGATAATAGCTCATTTTTTCGGATGGATAAAGATATACCTCTAATTGTGCCTGAGGTAAATGGTGAGGCTATTTTACAATATAAAAATAAGGGTATAATTGCTAATCCTAACTGTTCTACTATACAAATGTTAGTAGCTTTAAAGCCTTTACATGAGTTAGCAAAAATTAAGAGGGTAGTTGTTAGTACATATCAATCAGTATCTGGGGCTGGTAAGGCTGCTATGGATGAATTATATAATCAAACTAAAGATATTTTTATGAATAAAAAGCGTCAGCCGGAGAATTTTACTAAGCAAATAGCTTTTAATGTTATTCCACATATTGATGTTTTTATGGAAGATGGTTTTACTAAGGAAGAATGGAAGATGATGCAAGAAACCAAAAAAATCTTAGCTAATGATATAGAGGTGGTTGCTACATGTGTTAGATGTCCAATTTTTGTAGGTCACGCTGAAGCTATATGTGTCGAATTTAAGGAGGAATTAACTTTAGCAAGGGCTTATGAGGCTTTAGAAAATTCTGATGCTATAATGTTGGCTGATCGTAGGGAAGATGGTGGTTATATTACACCAGTTGAATGTGTTAAAGATGATGCTACATTTATTTCACGCTTGAGAGTTGACCCTACAGTTGAGCATGGTTTGGCATTTTGGTGTGTTGCGGATAATTTAAGAAAAGGAGCTGCTTTAAATGCAGTGCAAATAGCAGAAAATTTAATTAAGCATATATAAAATATTACATAAGCAGGCTAGGAATGTCTGCTTATTTTACATAGGTTAATATACCAAATCCCCTCTATAAACCTATTTTTATTCTGCAATTTTAACTCCATGAATTCCAAGCTAAAATTTTGCATTAACTAGACACTGTTATCTCATTATACCATTTTCAATTTATAACTGCCCATTTGTTACCTTGGAATTGCAAATATTCATCACGACATTTTTTGTAAGGTTGTTTTGAATAAATTTACATATTTCATTTTCTAAATTATCGAATGTGTTATAAACTTTATTTTTAATTGTGTGATTTTTAATATATTGCCATAATTTTCTACTGGGTTTAGCTCTGGTGAGTATGGAGGTTGTAAAATAATTTCTATATTTTCAATATTATTTAATAAATATTTTCTGTCCTTATACCATATGGCACCACCCATGATCATGATTA
>CAXPEK010000164.1:0-6600 GCA_964216065.1 Candidatus Actinomarina sp. | reverse complement strand
TCATATTGATGAGAATATATTATTAGTAGGTACAACATTTTTTGAAAGAGGAGTAATTACTAATATATTATTTCTATTTGGTTTGCTAGCACTTTGGGTTGCAAAAAGATATGGAAGACATGCTTTTATGTTATCAGGACAAGCATTATGCTTGATAGCAATATTTAGAATTTGTTATTTTGATATATTATTTAGCAATCCAATCTTGAAGCACCATTTGGTAGGTAACTTGCCATTATTAAATTCATTAATTACAAATTATTTATTGCCGGCTGGGATGATCTATATTTTATATAAAAAATTTGATTTCCCTCTTAAGCATAGCACACACAAATATTTTGCTTATCTATTCTCTGCACTAATTTTTATTTATCTCAATTTAAATTTAAGGCAATTCTATCAGGGAGAATATTTAGATTCATCTGTAACTAGTAATGCTGAAATATACACCTATTCTTTAGCTTGGTTGCTAATTGCGATTACATTATTATTTGCAGGAATATTGAAACAAAATCAAATGATCCGGCATGCTTCATTAGCGCTAATGATTATTACTGTATTAAAAGTATTTTTATTTGATACGTCAAATTTAGAAGGTCTTTATAGAATAATTTCATTTTTTGGGCTAGGTGTTGCTTTGATATGTTTAAGTTATCTTTATGGTAGATTTGTTTTTACAAAGAAAAGTTAAAATACAGCAAATAAAGAACTAAATTAATAATTAAAAAAACGCATTTGTATCTACACTATAAGTTTCTGTAGCAAATCTACTTTTTAACCTATATATCCAGAAAAAACCTTATTCTTTGGTGAATAATGTTACTTTCTTTCTAAAAATTTAATTTAAATTTCTAAACTATACTACAAAACTGTAACCTATGTCTGCAGTATAATTTCTATACCATGTCTCCGGTACGGAGCTATTAGCTATTGGAGCGGGTGAAGGGATTCGAACCCTCGACTTCAACCTTGGCAAGGTTGCGCTCTACCTCTGAGCTACACCCGCAGTAAATAAAATAATAGAGCAAAATAATATCGTAAATATTTACAATAAGTCAATTATTTTCTCAATCTTATTAACATAATAAATTTTTTTATAAAATTTTAATAAATTGCAATTTGGCAAATAACTTGATATTTTATCCATATTAATTTTTATTACATTTATATTCTATGTCTAAAAAAATAATAGCTTACTCGCTTGTTTCTTTTGTTACTTTTATTATCACCTTATCAATTTCAGGAGAAGCTAGCAGAAGCAATTTATCTAGCTTAATCACTGCTAATTCTAGCATGAATCAGGAGCAGTTAATGAAGAAAATTATTGATATTACTAAAAAAAACTATGTTGAACCAGTAGAAGAAGATAAATTATATTATTCAGCATATGATGGTATGCTAAGATCTTTAGATCCACATTCTGGTTTTTTAAATCCTGATGATTTTACAGAGATGAATGTGCAAACTAGTGGAGAATTTGGCGGCGTAGGCATAGAAATCACTATGGATCAAGGCTTGCTAAAAGTAGTTTCACCAATTGATGATACTCCAGCTTATCAAGCTGGTATGAAACCTGCTGATTATATTACTATGATAGATGGTGAATCTGTGCGTGATTTAAATATCAATCAAGCAGTGCAAAAAATCAGGGGGCCAAAAGGTAGTGCAGTAAAATTAACTGTAATTAGAAAAGGTGAAGCTGAACCCTTAATTTTTACTTTGATTAGAGATACGATCAGAATTGTTTCGGTTAAGTCTAGACAAATAGTTGATGATATTGCCTATTTTAGAATTACTTCTTTTTCTAAAAACACTACTATTAATTTAGCAGATCAATATCAAGAAATAGTTGGCAAAATGTCTAAAGGCTTAAAAGGCATAGTTTTAGACTTACGCAATAATCCTGGTGGTTTATTAGATCAGGCTATTGGTGTTAGTGAATTGTTTTTAGATGGAGGAGTCATAGTATCAACTAAGGGGAGAAATAACAATTCAGAAGAAATATTCAATGCGGCAGCAGGAGATATAAGTCAAGATTTGCCGATAGTGGTTTTAATTAATCAAGGATCAGCATCTGCTTCTGAGATTGTGGCTGGGGCATTGCAAGATCATAAAAGAGCGGTAATAATGGGTATAAAATCTTTTGGGAAAGGTTCTGTGCAAACAGTAATACCGCTTGGCACTAATTTAGGCATGAGAATAACTACTTCAAAATATTATACTCCGTCGGGCAACTCAATACAAGCTAAAGGGATTATTCCTGACATAGAGGTAGAGCAAACTAATATTAAAATTAAAGATAAAGAATATATATCCGAAGCTAATTTAAAAGGTCATTTGGAAGTGAAAAAAGATACAGAAGCAGCTATCAATAATCAAGAAAAGCTTAATCAGCTATATGAAGAAGATTACCAATTAGCAAGAGCAGTTGATTTGTTACATGCTATATCTGTTTTGAAAAAATGATTTTTTTAATAAAGAATAATTTATTAAAAAGCTCAATTATAGTTTCGATAGTTTGTTTTTTTATTATTATATATTTTATAGTGCAAACTTTTATTGGTAAATATGGTTTAGCTACTTTAGATAAAAAAAAAATAGAACTACAAAATTTAATTGACCGATATGAAGAAAATAAAGCAGATCTTATCCTGTATGAGCAAAAAATAAAAGCATTAGACATAAATAATATAGATCCAGATGTCCTAGAAGGAGAGATGAAAAGGCAAATTTATTATACTAAGCCAAATGAAATAATGGTAATTTTACCTAAAAAACAGTAACATAGTCTTAGCTCAAATTTGCTTTGATTAGGCAATTAGCATCATGCAACTCTATGCAGATTATATATTTTAATTTAGTAGTTGAAAATTAAGATTTTGATTATGTCTAATTAAGAAATTATGTTTTTTTAACCATTGAGACTCTTCTTTATAATTGGCACAGAATTTTTGGACTAATTGCCAAAATCTCTCACTATGATTTAACTCTAATAAATGACATAATTCATGAATTATGACATAATCAATAACAGCTTGCTTGGTGCAAATTAAATTAATAGCTAAGCTAATATTTTTGTTTTTAGAACAACTGCCCCACTGGTTATAGGTTTTTTTCAAGCTAATTTTATTAGGTGTTAAGTTAGTGTAGGAGCTAAGCTCATTAATTCTGGCTAAAATATATTTGCGAGCAAAATTTTTCTGCCATTGCTCAAAAAGAAACATTATTTCATTAAAGCTTAATATTTTATTATAATATAAAGTTAGATCTTGCTTAGAGCATAAAGAAAAATAATTACTATTTGCTTTTTCATAGCGGATAAGTTTTTTTTGGCCAAATAAAAAAAACTGGTTATTAGCAAAGTTAGAGCTATTTATGCTCAGTTGTTTTTTTATCCAATTTGTTTTTTGTTTAAGTAAATTATTTATTATTAAATAAGAAGTATTTTCTGGAGCTAAAATAGTAACAAAATTATCACTTATTTTTAGAGCTATAGAATTTTTACGTCTAGTATATTGTATTTTATAGGGAAAATTCATTATTTATCTGGATTTAAGCTATCTCTAATACCTTCACCAATAAAAATTATTAATGTTAAAATAAAAGTTATAGTAATAAAACTGGTTAAGCTTAGCCATAAAGCTTCTGGATTATTCTTGCCTTGTGCCAATAATTCTCCAAGTGATGCAGTTCCAGCTGGCATGCCAAAGCCCAGAAAGTCTAAGGCTGTTAAGGAAATAATTGAACTACTAAAAATAAAGGGAATAAAAGTAACTGCTGCTATTAGGCTATTTGGTAAAATATGTCTAAAAATAATTCTGCTTTCACTAACGCCAAAAGATTTGGCAGCTAATACATATTCTAATTTTCTAGCTTTAAGAAACTCAGCACGCACAGGAGCCACTAAACCCATCCAACTGAATAAAATCATAATTAATAACAGCCACCAGAAATTTGCAGTGACAAAATTAGCTAAAATAATCAATAAAAAAATCACTGGTAAACCAGACCATATTTCAATTATTCTTTGCAAGAATAAATCAAATTTACCACCTAAATAGCCAGATAAAGCACCAATAAAAATGCCAATAACAGAGCTAATAATAGTTAGAAACAAACCAAATAATAAAGAAATTCTCAAACCATAGATTAAGCGGGCAAAAACATCGCGTGCTTGGTCATCCGTACCTAAAATATTGGTAAAACTAGGTTGAGTTGGTGGAGGATCATCCAACTGATAATTAATAGTATCAAAATTATAAGAAAATAATGGAAAAATTAAAAAGCCCTTTTTTTTAATTAAATTTTGCACATATAAATCTTGATAATCTGCTTCAGTATAGAAATCTCAGCCAAATTCTGTTTCAGCATATTGTTTAAAAATTGGAAAATAATAGTTACCATCATATTTTACAATAATAGGCTTATCATTTGAAATAAAATCAAAACAAAGTGTAAATAAAAATATAAAAGAAAAAATAAGTGCAGAGTAATATGCTCTCTTATTTTGTTTAAATTTTAACCAATGTTTCTTCTTCATAGCTAAATATTAACTATTTATGTTTATTAACCAAGCTAGATTTAGATATTTTGTTAAAATTTTAATATTTTTACCTCTGTTACACTATTCATTTCGGCAATTTTTGCGATATTTGCGTTACTAATATCTTGATCAATTGCTATTAAAGCTATAGCTGACCCAGATTTATTAGGTTCGCGTCCTAAGTGAAAATTAGCAATATTAATATTATGGTCACCAAGAAACTTGCCTAATTCACCAATTAGACCTGGTTTGTCTTCATTTTTAATAAAAAGTAAATTAGGTGATAAGCTTGCTTCTAATTTTACCTGATTCACTGCCACAATTCTTGCCTCATCCTGGAATAATGTGCCGGCTATATGAGTATGATTATGCTCTCCAATTATATCAATACTTAAAAATGTACTATAATCAGAGCGTTCATTACTAATAATATCTTCTACTAAAATTGATTTTTTAGCCGCTATTTTATGACAATTTACAATATTAACTTCTTCTATAAAAGGAGTTAATATACTTTTTAAGGTAAGCGCAGTTATTGGCTTGGTATTTAACTTAGTTACTTTACCTTGATAAGATATTTTAATTTTTTTAATTCTATCATCAGATATTTGCCCTATAAAACTTCCTAAAGCTTCTCCTAGTTTTAAATATGGATTAAGAGCTTTAGCATCTTCTGGTGAAACAGAAGGTATATTTAAAGAATTTTCAATAATATTATGATTCAAGTAGTTAGCTATTTGTTCGGCTACCTGAACCGCAACATTTTCTTGTGCCTCATTAGTAGATGCACCTAAGTGAGGAGTACAAATCAACTTATCATGGTTAAACAAGATATTTTCTGTAGCTGGCTCAATAGCAAAAACATCTAAAGCCGCTCCTGCAACTTTACCACTATCTAAAGCTATTTTGAGGTCTGCTTCATTAACTAAGCCTCCTCTTGCACAATTAATAATAAAAACACCATCTTTCATTTTTGCGATAGTTTCTTTATTAATGATATTTTTAGTAGATTCAATTAGAGGTACATGCAATGTAATAAAGTCTGCTTGAGTAAATAATTCGTCTAAACTAACTTTCTTAATGCCTAATTCAGCTGCTCTAGCCTCGGTAAGATATGGGTCATAGCCTAGTACTTTCATTTGCAAAGCTACAGCACGTTTAATTACAATAGAACCTATATTACCACAACCAATAACACCTAAATTTTTACTGGTTAATTCTGTACCCATAAATTTAGATTTTTCCCATTTGCCTGCATGGGTAGAGGAGTTAGCCTGAGGTATTTGTCGAGCTAAGGAAAACATCATAGCAATAGCATGCTCTGCTGTAGTGATCGAATTACCAAAAGGCGTGTTCATTACGATAACTCCGTGATCAGTGGCTGCATTTTGGTCAATATTATCAACACCTATACCAGCTCTAGCAATGACCTTTAATTTTTTTGCTTGAGCTAAAATTTCGCTTGTAACTCTAGTGGAAGATCTAATAGCAAGGCCATCATAATCACCAATAATCTCAGCTAATTCGTTAGGAGATAAACCAGTCTTAACATCTACTTCAATATTTTTATCTTTGAAGATTTGTGCGGCTAGAGGTGACATCTTATCTGAAATTAAAACTTTAGGCATTATTTATATTTGTTTTTTGATTATTTTATTGATATTATAAAGCTGTATTTGTTAAATAGAAAGCAATTTAAGAAGAGCCGAGCTTTTTATTTTACCATGTTAATTTTGCAAAGCAAATTATTATCTATATTTCTAATTTTCTTAATGTTAATTGCTTGCTCTAGTAACAATAGGCATTTTTATGTTATGCAAGTAGGAGATTTCCAGAAAACTTGTACTAAAATAACTTTAGAACAGCAATTTCTTGCTAAAGAAATTAAAAAATTAAAAAATAAAGAAAAAGTAAGGTTTTTGAGAAATTCCGGTTTATTTTTAGCTGCAATTTTTCAGGCTGGCTTTTCAGTATTATTTCTAGATTTTGAAGCTGATCAAAAAGAGCAAATAAAATTGCTTGAAGAGCGTATTAAACATTTAGAACAAGTCAAAGAA
>CAXPEK010000163.1:0-4126 GCA_964216065.1 Candidatus Actinomarina sp. | reverse complement strand
CCAGCTTTTTTACCTAGCAAACTTCTAGCCATAGGTGAGGTTAAAGAAATTAAATTATTTTTTATATCTGCCTCATATTCACTTACTATTTGATAAGTTAATTCTTGTTCTAATTCTAAATCAAATAAAGTAACAATAGCCGAAAATCTTACCATATCATCTCTAATATCTTGTGGATCAACAATTTGTGCCCGTGCCACTTTATCTTCTAAATCTAAAATTCTACCCTCTATAAAACCCTGTTTTTCTCTTGCGGCATGATATTCAGCATTTTCTTTTAAATCACCATGTTCTCTTGCTTCAGCAATAGCGTTAATTACAGCTGGTCTTTCTATAGTTTTTAAATTGCTTAATTCTGCTTGCATCTTCACAAAGCCTTGCTTTGTTATTGGAAAACTAGACATTTTACCTCATTATTTATTTAGATATTTATGTTTTTTTATGACTTAGTCAATAAAAATTACCAGATTCTTTTTATAATATTTATTTTATCATAAAAAAAATGTTTAATTACTGCAAATAAATGCAAACTAATAAAAAACAAGATCATAAAAGCTAAATATCCATGTGCAAGTTGCGCAGTTTCTGCTAAAAAAGCATTTTTTGGCGTAAGTTTAGGTAATACTAAACCAAATAATTTTACACTATAACCTTTAGCATTAGACATTAACCAACCTGAAAGTGGCATCATAAACATTAATAAATATAGTGAAATAAACACTATATTTTTTAACCTAAACTCAATTTTACTTACTTTAAACGGCAATTTTGGTGCTTTATATCTTAATTTAAAATATAAACGCAAGATCAACATGCCTAAAATCAGTACCCCGAAAGATTTATGTAAATTATAGTAAAAAAATTTATTATTTAGCTCTATATTAGTCATTATAAAACCTAATATTAGCAGCAAAAATATTAAAATCGCCATTGACCAATGCATAATTCTGTTAGCTAGATGGTATTTGATCATAATTTTACCTAAATTTAATATACATAAAAATCTATTTTACTGCCTTTGATAATATGATGCTCTTTTAATGCTAATTTTGCAGCAAATCTTGGCCTTTTTAAAATAGTCTTACCCTTGGTTTTAACGCAGTTAAGTAAATGCTCAAGATTTTTTTCTACTGGGCATATTTTCTGTAATAATTGTAATTGTTTCTTTACTTTGGCTTTTTTACTCCGCTCAGGAAACATAGGATCTAAATAAAAAATATTATTTCTGTCATAAGTTAAATTAGCGCAATAGCTAAAACTATCTTGATTTTTTAAAGTAATTTTATCTGCTATATACTGATATTCAGAATTAGCTAATTCAGCTAATGCAGCTTTGAGCATTTGATAAATTAACTTATTTTGCTCAAACATAATAATTTGATAGCCTTGCAAAGCCATAATTATACTATCTCTGCCTAAACCCGCAGTTAAATCATGAATGATTTTATCAGCTGAAAATTTACCAATTGCCTTAATTAAAGCTTCATTTTTAAAATTTTTACCTCTTTTAGACTTAATTAACTTAATAAAATCTATATTAATTTTAAGCTTAGTTATATGATCATATAAATAAAGCTTATTATGCTCGGTAATTAAGGTAACTGAGTCAGACATTAGTTAATCAGTAAATTTAGCAATTATTTGCTTAGCTAATTTTTCTTGTACAGAATTTTGTTTTAAACGCTCTGTTAAATGTTTAAAATCAACTTCATCCATATTTTGATCTTGGTTATTGCATGAATATACATAATATTCTGCTCCTGTTTTAGGATTTATATGTCTTTGCAAACATTGAGCACAAATTTCTTTCATCATACATTGCATTGGCGAGTTAATGCTAGCCACAGCCTCTGCTTGCGCTAAATATTGATTTAAAGAGTTATTTTTAGCTTGTTTTACTGCTTGCATCATCTGATCACTTCCTATAGCTAAAATGTGATCTATTTTAGCTAAATTAATCTGATTATTGCCTAATTGACCAGAGGCATAAGCTGCTAATGCGGCAATAATATTACCATGAAATACGCGATCATTTGCCCGCCTTGCTTTAAAACCATCTACTTCATCACAAGCCCAAATTGTTACATCACTTGCCGCTTCTATCTCCTCAATTTTATAGCGATCACTAGATTTTTTATAACCCGCAAAATATAAAACTTTTGACCCTGCCTGACGAAAAGCCTTACCTATAGAAAATAACACTGCATTACCTAACCCACCACCAATTAACAAGATATTTTTATTAGCATAAATTTTAGTTGCTGTGCCAGTTGGACCCATTAAAACCACCTCTTCTCCTATGGTTAAATATTTACATAAATTAGAAGAACCACCCATTTCTAAAGTTATTAAACTAATAGTACCAGCTTCAGGGTCAGTGGCTGCTCCAGTTAAAGCGATATTTTCGATAATTAATTTTTTATTATTAATAATTTGTGCTTTATGAGCAAAATTTTGTAAACGATAAAATTGCCCTGGTTTAAAATTTTGACTAGCTAAAGGTGCCTTAATAATAATTTCTATAATATTAGGAGCTAGCCTGTTAATTTCTTGAATAGTAGCTGTAAGTTTTTGCTCTAATTGCGCAACAAATTCATTTTTATTGATTAAATTTCTAGGTAATTTGGCTAATTCTTGGCTAATAATTGGATAGCCATCTTTTGCTGAGGCCATGGCTTTCACTACATTACCAGCATAAGCTGGATGCATATCACCAAAAAAACTAACTGATTTATAATCTTTATTGCGGTAAGTAATAAAATTTTTTTTACACGCTACATCTAAAATAATTTTTTCACCATTAGCTTTAATTGCCCTAAAATATAGGCCATCTAATTTAAAATCATGATCTTCTTGTGCCAGAATATTATTAGGCTTAGTGCCAGCTGCTACTAATATAGTTCTTGCTTGCAATATTTCCGTTAGCTCTTTTCTTTGCACTAAAATTCCTGCTACTGCCCCATATTGATCTAGTTTTATTTCTAAAGGCAAAGAATTAGTTCTAATTTCGATATTTTCTTGTAAAGCATGCGCTATTTCTTCATGATTAAGGCGATATGCAGGGCTTTCTTTTAATGATTTTCGATAGATAATTTTTACCCCACCCCACTTTGTCAATAAAGCATTTATATTGCCATTTTGCTTGGCTTTTTCTAATCTTAATAATTGGGCATGATTAATAAATTCTGCGGCAATTAATCGCTCTTCTTCATTCCAATTAGCCGCAATTTCTGCTTCAGTTTGTTCTAGTCTTAATTCTTCATAAAATTTAAGAAATTTTTCTACCTGTAACGGATAATAAGCTAAAGACTCTGTAGCAGAATCAATGGCAGTTAAACCTCCACCTATCACAATAATAGGCAATCTAATTTGCAAATTAGTCAATAAATCTTGCTTATAAGGAGTTGCTAATTGCAAATTCATCAAAAAATCTGAAGCTTGTCTTACCCCTCTTGCTAAATTATTTTTTATATTAATCAAATTAGGACTACCCGCCCCCATACATAAAGCTATATGATCAAATTTCAATTGTGCAAAAGCTATTTCTTTAGTAATTTGACTACCAAATCTAACGCCACCAAATAATTTATAATTATAATTTCTAGCTAAAATTAAATAGATTAAATCAAGATTATTTTTATTCCATCTTACTGTAATACCATATTCTGCTACACCGCCAAAACCAGTGGCATTGCGCTTGGCTAAATCTTTACTTATGGTTTTAAATTCTTTAATAGGCTTAAATTCCTCTTCAAGTGGTTCTATTTTTAAGCCATCTATAGCTACTACTTGATGTCCTTCTTGGGTTAAATGATGGGCTAAATTAAAGCCAGCTGGCCCTTGCCCTACTACCAAAATTTTATAACCTGTATCACTTTTTTGATAAGGCCTAATTATATTTAGTGGGTTCCATCTAGTAAGTAATGAATATATTTCAAAGCCATAAGGTAAGGCTAAAATTTCATTTAAACTATTTGTTTCGATTTTAGGAATATTAACTGGCTCTTGTTTTTGGTAAATACAAGATTTCATGCAATCATTACATATTCTGTGCCCAGTTGCAGCAAGTAACGGATTATCAATCATAGCTACAGCTAAACTTGCCATAATATTACCAGATTTTCTG
>CAXPEK010000162.1:0-3365 GCA_964216065.1 Candidatus Actinomarina sp. | reverse complement strand
AGTTGGTAGAGCAACTGACTCTTAATCAGCAGGTCCAGGGTTCGAATCCCTGATTGCCCACCATAATAATAAACTAAATTTGTAACTCACAATAATGAATATTGCAATTATTATACCAGCACGATTGGCTTCAACTAGATTACCTAATAAGCCTTTGATAAATATTAAGGGTAAAACTATGATAGAAAGAGTTTGTCTACAAGCACAAAAAACCAAATATAAACATATTTATGTTGCTTGCTCTGAAGTGGAAACTAAACAGGTAGTTGAAAAGGCTGGTTTTAGAGCAATTATGACACAAGCAGATTTGCCATCTGGAACTGATCGTATCTACCATGCTTTATTAGAACTAGAGCAAGAAAAAAAAATTGATATAATAGTAAATTTACAGGGTGATTTACCTAATATTGAGCCAGAAGTTATTGATGATACTATAGATGCTTTATTAACTAGCGATACAGCTGATATTGCTACAGCAGTTGTAAAAATAGAAGATAGTAACTTAGCTAATGATCCTAATGTAGTAAAAGCTGTAGTTAATTTTCCAGTTGGAAAAAATACCAGTATGGCTCATTACTTTTCAAGGGCAAAAATACCTTACAACGCACCTCTATATTATGAACATATTGGTATTTATGTTTATAGAAGGTCAGCAATTGAGAAATTTGTAAATCTATCTGAGTCTAATTTAGAAAAATATGAAAAGTTAGAGCAGTTAAGAGCCATAGATAATGGTATGAAAATTATTGCAAGACTAATTCCTTATGCACTAAAACCTATTTCTATAGATACGAAAGCAGATTTAGAATTGTTGCTAAAAAATATTGCTACTCAGTAATTTTTGCAATAGTTACTAATTTGAGCTTCGTGATTTGATTTTTATAACGTTCTAATACTGTAAATTCAAAGTTGAAAAATTCAAATCTTTCACCTCTTTCTGGTATTTTTTCACAAGCATTAATTAATAAGCCCGCTACTGTAGAAGCATCTTCTTCTGGTAATTCTAAATCTAAATCTCTATTAATATCTCTAATAGCAGTATCACCATCAATAATGTATGTGTCTTCATGGATTTTTTTGTAAGTTTTTACTGAGCCTTTATCATGCTCGTCTTTAATATCACCCACAATTTCTTCTAAAATATCCTCTAAAGTAATAATGCCCATAACTGAGCCATATTCATCAACCACAATAGCAAAGTGGTTGCGACGAGTTTTAAAAGCTAGTAATTGCTCACGCAAAGTAGTAGTTTCTGGTATAAACCATGGTTTTGCTGCTATTTTTAGAAAGTCTATTTCTTTAATTTTTTTAGTAGAATATATGGTGGTTTTTAAGACATCTTTAGCATGTAAGATACCAACAATATTATCTTTTTCTTCACGCCATAAAGGTATTCTAGTATATGGTGCTTTTGAAATATTTTCTAAAATTTTATTGCTAGAATCACTCGCATTTACTGTGAACATATTCTTTCTATGAGTCATGACAGTTGATACTTCTGTTTCAGCTAGATCTAAGATGCTATCTAGCATATCTTTATCTTGCTTTAAAACACCTCCTTCTTTGTGATGTAATTCTATAGTACCTCTTAATTCTTCGATTGCAGAGATTAAATCATGTTCTTTGCTTTTTTGGTCTATACCTATTATTCTTAGAAGACAATTTACTATATATTCTATAATTATAGAAATAGGACGAAAAATTTTTACCACAAAACGTAAAATAGAAGAAGCAAATAGAGAAACTTTCTCAGCATTAAATAAAGCATAAGTTTTGGGTAAAATTTCAGCAAAAATTACTAAGCAAATTGTCATAACAATCGTAGCATAAATAACTCCAGCCTGGCCGAAATAATTTATAAAGATCATTGTTGCTAAGGCTGAGGCTAATGTATTTACTAGATTATTTCCTACTAAAATTGTGCTTAAAAGATTCTCTTTCTTTTCTCTTAATTGATGAACATATAAAGCTTTCTTATTACCTTTTTGAACTAACTTGTGAATTTTAGCTCTAGAAAGAGCGGTTAAGGCAGTTTCTGAACTAGAGAAGAATGCGGATAAAATGATTAATATTAATATGGTAATAATCATTAATAATTCTGGAGTCATAGATTTAGTTATAAAAATTAAAAAATTCCATTAATAAAATTATTAATGATTTTATCATTTATATTTCGAGAAATAAATGATTTTCCTATGCCATTAAGTAAAATAAAGATTAAATGATTATTTATAACTTTTTTATCACCATACATATTTTTAATAATATTATCTTTTTTCCAGTTATGTTCTATTTGTTTTATATGAGTTTTAATATTAAAATACTGAAAATGTTTACTAACTTTATCTAAGTCACTTTGCGGACAATAACATAATTTTAATGAAAGCTGTAAAGCTAAGATTATACCAAGTGCTACAGCTTCACCATGTTTTAATAATTCACTATAACCAGTCTCTTTCTCTAATGAATGTGCAAAAGTATGGCCCAAATTCAATAGGGCTCTTTTCCCTTTCTCTTGCTCATCTTCTGCTACGATACGAGCTTTAGCAGTGCAGCATGTCACTATTATTTCTGACAAGATATCCAGATTACGATTTTTAATTTTTTCTTTATTTTTTTCCAAAAAATCATAAAAATCAGCTTGGTCTATCAGGCCATATTTTAGTGCCTCAACATAGCCGCAATAATATTCACGATCTGAGAGTGATAAAAGAGTATCAGGATCAATTAGCACCAATTTTGGTTGATAAAAAGATCCAATTAAATTTTTACCATAATTAGTATTAATAGCAGTTTTGCCTCCAACACTACTATCTACTTGGGCTAATAAAGTAGTAGGTATTTGAATAAAATTAATTCCTCTAAGTAAGATACTAGCAATAAAACCGGATAGATCACCAATTACTCCTCCACCTAAAGCGATAATAGTTGAGTTGCGTTCTGGTTGATGTTCTAGAATAAAATTAGATATTTTAGCTAAATTAACAAAAGACTTTAATTGCTCCCCTGGCTCTACAATAATTTCAAATATTTTATTAGTAAATTTTTCTAATCCTCTTTCGATTTGAGCCAAATATAAAGGGCTTACATTTTTATCAGTTATTATAAAAACTTTCTCACCTAGGTTAATATTAGACAGATATTCGGCCACATTATTGAGTAAACCAGATTTAATAATTATATCATATGAGCGCTTTCCTAGCTCAACTTTTACTTTTTTCATTTATTATGTCTATAATTTGTTTAACTAAAATATCTTCATTACTTATGTCAGTATTTATAATATAAGGTGCTTCTTGGTAAAATCTACAGCGCTGATTATATATTGAGCGGAGCGTTTGATTTAATTCTTTTTTATTTTTTAA
>CAXPEK010000161.1:0-3621 GCA_964216065.1 Candidatus Actinomarina sp. | reverse complement strand
AGCTCTAATGGATGGGCAGGAATTTCAGATAAATATTGGTTTACTGCAATTATACCAGACAAAAATCAAAATTTTAACTATCGTTATACTGCATATCAAAAAAATAACCTTAATAAATTTCAGGTAGATATGCAAAGTGAAGATCTAGTAGTTAAAGCTGGTTCAAGCTACCAGAGTGCAAATTTACTTTTTGCTGGTGCAAAAGAAATATCACTAATAGATAATTATGCAGCAAAATATGATATTAAGCTTTTTGATCGAGCGATAGATTTTGGTATTTTATATTTTTTAACTAAGCCTATATATTTACTTTTAGTTGCTTTTCATAATATCTTTAATAATTTTGGTCTTGCGATTATTGCCCTTACTATATTTATTAGAATTTTTATGTATCCTCTGGCTAGTAAATCCTTCAGAGAAATTACTAAAATTAAGAATATTCAGCCTGAATTATTAAAATTACGTGAGAAATTTGGTGATGATAAAATGAGAATGCAGCGGGAAGTAATGTCATTATATCAAAAATATAAAATAAAGCCAATGATGGGCTGTTTACCTGTTTTAGTACAAGTATTTGTGTTTTTTGCGCTTTATAAAGTATTATTTGTCACTATAGATATGAGGCATGCACCATTTTTTGGCTGGATTAATGACCTAACTCAACCCGACCCTACTTGTTTATTTAATTTATTTGGTCTGCTACCTATGAATATTGATGTTCCTTTTGGCGTTTGGCCATGTTTATTATGTATTACCATGATTTTACAGCAAAAATTAAATCCAGCTCCTGCTGACCCTTTGCAAGCAAAAATGATGAAATTTTTGCCATATATCTTTTTAATCTTATTTGCTTCATTCCCAGCTGGTTTAGTAATATATTGGACTTTTAATAATGCTTTCTCTATTGCACAACAATATATCATTACTAAGAAAACTGAAAAATTTCTTGCTCAAGGTAAGTAGTTATGCAGGATTATTTTGGGGGACATTTTACGCTACATTATTGCGCTCATAATATAAAACAGTTAAAATATAACAACCTAAGAGAGATAGCTTTTTTTGGGCGTTCTAATGTGGGAAAATCTAGCTTATTAAATAATATATGCAAAAATAAAAATTTAGCTAAAACCTCAAAAACTCCAGGCCGTACTGCTTCTATTAACTTTTTTATTAATCAATCTAATAACTTATTAATTGCAGATTTACCTGGCTATGGCTTTGCCCATAATAAGCAAAGCTGGGGTGAGTTAATTTCTTATTATTTAGCTAAAACTCAAAATTTAACTCTAGCATTTCTACTTCTAGATAGTAGAAGAGGAATTATGGAAATTGACTTTCAGTTGCTTGAAATATTTAAAAGCACCAATATAAAATTTGCTCTAATTTTGACTAAAATAGATAAATTAACTAGTAAAGAAAGAGAAAACATTTATAATATTGTGAAAGAGCAGCTAGATAATTGTGAAAATTTCTCAGGTCAAGTTTTTGCTCTTTCTAATTTAAAAAAAACCGGTATTACTAGTTTAAAAAAATATATAAATAAAATATTATGGAAATAATTGATCTTAACCAAGAAAAGAAAAAAAACAAAATACCCCAAAATAGCAAAATAGATACTTTATTTTTAAATAAAGCAATTACTTTATCTGAGGCTTTACCATATATTAAAAAATTTGCTGGTGAGGTTTTTGTCATTAAATTTGGTGGTAATGCCATGGGCAATCAAGAAATTGTTGAAGAATTTGCTAAAGATATAGTACTCTTAAAAAAAATTGGTATTAATCCAATTATAGTGCATGGTGGTGGTCCTCAAATTGGTAACATGCTAAATAAATTAAAAATACAAAGTAAATTTATTGATGGTTTGAGAGTTACAGATCAAGAAGCAGTTAATATTGTAGAAATGGTACTTAGTGGTTCAATAAATAAGGATTTAGTAACCGCGATTAATAAGCAAGGAGGTTTAGCTATAGGCTTATCTGGTAAGGATGCTAACTTAATTGAAGCGAAAAAACTACGCCGTACCAAGAAAGATGAAAATTCTAACATAGAAAAGATTTTAGATTTAGGTTTTGTAGGTGAGCCTACACAAATTAATCCAGAAATTTTTATTGCTATAGATGATTCTGACATCATTCCAGTAATTGCTCCTATTGGTATTGGCAAAAATGGTGAAACATATAATATTAATGCTGATACTGTAGCAGGTAAGCTTGCTGAGGCAGTAAATGCTTGTAAATTAATTATGTTAACAGATGTTGATGGCCTTATGGATAAAGAAGGTAACTTATTATCCAGAGTAACTGACAAAGAAATTTCTTCCTTAACCAAAAAGAAAGTTATTAGTGGTGGAATGATTCCTAAAACCACAACATGTGTTCAGGCTGTAGCTAATGGTGTTGAATCTGCCCATATTTTAAATGGTACTATTGCTCATATTTTATTAGTTGAAGTTTTTACTGAAACGGGTGCAGGAACAATGATTCAAGCTGAGTAAATTATGATCAAGCTGTCATGTCATTAGTTAAGCCATACGAAATTTTGCTAGACCTAAAATTGTAGCAAGAGCTATTCGCATAATCGGCATTGTTAATTTAACATAGCTTTTGCTAGGAAATTAATTTCGGCAACATAAGCCGGGCATTTTAACTTAATGAATTAAGTTATGAAATATCGAAAATCCTCTAATATTAATGTTTGTAAGAATGGAAAAATGCAAAGAATGTAGAGCTACAAATCTATAGAATGTAACTATAATTGCACAAAAGACAGAAATTCTAAAGATAAATCACTAAAAGATTCGCACTAGAATTATATCTTTAAGATCTTATCTTTAGATCAATTGGAAGATTATGAAAAGTTAGTCACGTAAGAATTTGTAACTGGATTAAGCAATGATTAAACAATATGTTAAATAACGAGATTTGCTACAAAATGAACATGAAGTATATGTCACCGAAATAGATAAAATACATAGTTATGTTGGTTCAAAAAAACTCTTGCTGTATATTGATTTCTCTTGATCGATTTACACGAGAATTCATCACCTTCTATGCTGGAGATAAATCAACGCAACCGAAGAGAAAACTTTGAAAAGAAATAAAATACAGAGCCAGGTGATTTATCATAACTGATTATTGGAGACCTTATGAGAATTTTATTCCAAGAAAGAAGTAGGTTCAATTAGGAGAGCAAACCTTTACAGTTGAAGGTTATAATAGTTCTTTTAAACATTTTCTTGCTCATTTAAAATAAAATCTAAATATTACAGTAAATCTAAGGAGATGCCGGAATATTCTATAAAATTACTGATTTTAAGAAAAAGGTTGCTATCTATGTCAAATTAACAATGCCTAATAATTTTAGCAGGGCTTTGAAGCTATTTTTGTGAGCGTTCCGTATAAGAGTCCAACTCCATAAATATCAACAAATTATAATTTCTATATTATACCAATTCCCATCTATAAATCTGTTTTTAGTCAATAATATTAGTTTTGGAAATTTTAAGCTAAAATTGTAGGACTAGCCTTAGATAATACAAAATTTTAGCTTGGAATTTATGAAGTTAAAATTTGAAGAATAAAATAGGTTTAAAGATGGGAGTTGGTATTAGTGTTGCTA
>CAXPEK010000160.1:0-4797 GCA_964216065.1 Candidatus Actinomarina sp. | reverse complement strand
AGCAGATAAAGCCAATGAATATATTGATAATGAGGCCCCGTGGCAATTAAAAAAGACAGATTTAGAAAGAATGTATTCTGTCTTATATGTTCTGGCAGAAACTATTAGAGTAACTGCCATATATTTATTACCAGTAATTCCAGAAAGTGCTGAGCAGACTTTAAATTTTCTTGCAGTTCAAAAGCAGGATTTTTCTTTTAGCAGAGTTGACCCTAAGAATGCACTAAAGACATCGACACCCCTTCCTCCAGCTTCAATAATTTTCCCTCGCTTATTATAGATTGTTTTTTTACACTAAAAATGTTACATTTGTACTATGAATAAACCCAAGATAATTAATACTAACCAAGCATTCTCTTTAGTTGAATTATCTATAGTCATAATTATAATTTCTTTTATATCTGCCGTAACTTTCGTAGCTAGTGAACTAAGAAGAGGTGCCGCCATTAGAATTGTGGCTGTAGAAATAGAAGATATTAATATAGCTCTCACTAATTTTTATGAAACCACCAATGGGGTTGCTGGTGATTTCAATAAAGCAGCACAATTTTGGCAAAATGATTGTACAGCAAGAGGCATCGAATGTAATGGTAATGGCAATAATATTATTGAAGCATATAGTGAATCTCATTTAGCTTGGTATCATTTATATTTAGGAAATTTTTACCTAGGTAATTTTTCTGGCACTGGTGATGGAGATGAAAAAACCCAAACTGCAAATATTAATGTAGCAAAAGCTGCAATAACTGATGCACAATATGCTATTATTCACTATCACTGGCCAGAATTTCCAGATGAACATATGATTATTTTAGCTGGAAAAACTGTGGGAGATATAGGGAAAAACGCGATTATTGATCCTAATACAGCTTTTTCCTTAGATGAAAAAATAGATGATGGTAAACCAGGTAGTGGCAATGTTTATGGCAGAAATGGCTATAAAGATAATTGGTATAGTAGTAATTGTGTTATTGACGGTGATGGTAACAAAGTGACGAATAGTGAAAATAAAAATCCTACTTGGGAATATAACATGAATATATCTAGCAATGAATGTATTTTAGGCTTTAAATTTAATAGTGGTATTGCTTATAATCCAACAAGATAAGTTAGTAACAGCTATGCTAAACTATTATTGACATAAGTAAGATTTGCCCAATAATAATCTAATTGGCAATATGTTATCAATTTACAATAAAATTTTAATCAAAATAAATTTTAAAACCCTAAACTAGAAAATATTTAATCATGAAATTTAATACATTATGCGTACATTCAGGCAACAAACCTGATGAAACTGGTGCAAGACAAATTCCTATTCATCAATCTGCATCATTTATTTTTAAAGATGCACAACATGCGGCAGACCTTTTTGCATTAAAAGAAGTAGGCTATATTTACTCAAGATTAACAAACCCAACTATTAGTGCCCTACAAGAAAGAATGTCAGCTCTTGAAGGTGGAGTTGGAGCCATTGCTTGTTCTTCTGGTCATGCAGCCCAGCTCACAGCTTTTCAACAACTTACTGCAGGAAGGAGATGAATTTATAGCTGCAAAGAAATTATATGGAGGATCTATTAATCAATTTAAAAACTCTTTTAAGCAATATGGCTGGCATGCTAAATTTGTTGATACTGATAATTTAAGTGCAGTAAAATCTGTTATAAACTCTAAAACAAAATTTATTTTCTGCGAGAGTCTCTCCAACCCAGAAGGAGCTGTTGCTGATATTAAAAATCTAGCTAATCTTGCGCATGAACATGGCATTCCCCTCATTATTGACAATACCATTGCAACTGCTGCTCTCGTTAGGCCAATTGAACATGGGGCTGATATTATTATTAATTCAACTACTAAATTTCTTACGGGTAATGGTACAGCAGTTGGTGGCGTAATTATAGATAGTGGTAATTTTGCCTGGAATCAAAATGACAAATTTCCATTATTATGTGAACCAGACCCTTCTTATCATGGTTTAAAATTTTTTGAGGCTTGTGGTAATATGGCTTTTACCTTCAGAGGAATTGCAGTAGGCCTAAGAGATTTAGGGGCTGTCATGGCACCAATGAATGCCTTTCTCACTATGATTGGCCTAGAAACATTACCACTCAGAATGGAAAAACATTGTGCTAATGCTCTAAAAACTGCTAAATTTCTTAACGCTCATCCCAATATTAGCTGGGTCAAATATCCAGCTCTAGAAGCAAATAGCTACCATAATTTGGCTAAAGAATATTTACAAAATGGTTTTGGTGCTGTTTTTACTTTTGGCGTCAAAGGTGGTGCAGCAGCAGGAAAAAACCTAGTTAATCAATGTAAATTATTTTCTCACCTTGCTAATGTTGGCGATTCTAGGAGTTTAATTATTCATCCATCTAGCACTACGCACAGCCAATTGAATGAAGAAGAAAAAAAATTAGCAAATGCAACCGATGAAGTTATAAGAGTATCAATCGGCATAGAAGATATAGAAGATATTATCGCGGATTTAGAGCAAGCTCTACAAAAACTATAATCATCTAAGTTAAATAAAGTAACAAATTTAATCTATAAAGATACTGCCATTTACCAGATCTTTAAGAATTTTGTTCTTAAAATAACGTCCTTAGCGTTAACTTTATTTGTTAGGCTGGTTCTTTAATTATAACTAATTGCATAAAATCATCTTAATATAGTAAGAGTTAAAACTAGTAATTTATAAAAATCCCACTATGTTAAAAAAATTATATTTTTAGTATGGCGCGTAAATATTTTGGTACAGATGGTATAAGAGGCACAGCTAATCAAGGTAATGTTACACCTGATATTATGATGAAAGCTGGCCAAGCTGCTGGAGTTAAATTTCGCCGTGGTAGTCACCGACATAGAGTAATTATAGCCAAAGATACAAGATTATCTGGATATATGATTGAAACTGCTTTAACCTCTGGTTTAGTGTCTATGGGCATGGATGTTATTTTGGTAGGCCCGATACCTACGCCAGCAGTTGCTATGCTGACCAAATCTATGCGAGCAGATCTTGGTATTATGATATCAGCTTCACATAATTTATATCAAGATAATGGTATTAAATTATTTGGCCCAGATGGACATAAATTATCAGATAAAATTGAAAAAGAAATTGAAGAGCTAATGCAAATAGATCTTACTAAATATTTAGCACCAGCTTCTCAAATTGGCAAAGCTTCCAGAATCGAAGATGCTACTGGCCGTTATATTGAATATATAAAAAATACTTTCCCTAAAAAAAATACCTTAGATGGCCTTAAAATTGTTATAGATTGTGCTAATGGGGCAGCGTATAAAATTGGTCCAAATGTATTATGGGAATTAGGAGCTGAAGTTATTACACTTGGCACCAATCCTGATGGTTTTAATATTAATCAAGATTGTGGTTCCACTTATCCACAGCATTTAAGCAAAGCAGTTATAAAGCATAAAGCTGATATTGGTATCGCCCTAGATGGTGATGCAGATCGTCTTATTATTGCGGATTCTAAAGGAAAAATTATTGATGGTGATCAGATAATTGCTTTAATTGCAGAATATTGGCAAAAAAACAAATTATTAAAAGGTAATGGTGTAGTTACAACCAAAATGTCCAATATCGCATTAGAAACACATCTAAGTAAGCTTAATCTTAATTTAAAACGCACTGATATAGGTGATCGTTATGTTACCGAATTTATGAAACAAAATGGTTATAATGTAGGTGGTGAACAATCAGGACATATTATTTTAACAGATTATTCCACCACAGGAGATGGCTTAATTGCTGCATTACAAGTTTTAGCAGTAATGGTAGAATCAAATAATAAATTCTCCACAATTTTCACTCCATTACCACAAACTTTGGTAAATGTAAAAATTAGTAAAAATTTCTCACTTGAAGATCAGAATTTAAAAGAAGCTATTAAAGAGGCAGAAGTAAAACTAGGTGCAAATGGTAGAATATTAGTAAGAAAATCAGGCACAGAGCCACTAGTCAGAATCATGGTTGAGGGCCCTAAATTAAATGAAATTAACAAAATTGCAGAACAAATTGCTAAAGCAATAAAAGCAGAGAATAATCTAAATAAACCATCAAATCTTTTCAATAATGTATGGAAAAATATTAGTAATAGCTGGTTCAGATTCAGGAGGGGGAGCAGGAATTCAAGCAGACATTAAAACTATAAATAATCTAGGTGGCTATGCCACAACTGCTATCACAGCCTTAACCGCACAAAATTCTGAAACCATTACCGAAATATTACCTATTAATATTAGTTTTATTCTGAAACAAATTGGCACCATTTGTGCTGATATAAACATTGATGCTGTAAAAATTGGCATGGTCTATGATTTTAATAGCTTATATGAAATTATTGATATCTTAAAAAAATTACTCCCCAATAAACCTGTAATTCTTGACCCTGTACTAATTTCATCCACTGGCGTTAAATTAAGCAAATTTACGCATAAATCATTAAATTTATTAAGAACAGAAATTATTGCAAATTGCTATTTAATTACACCAAATATTGCTGAAGCAGAAGTAATTAGTAACATGAAAATCACCAATTTAGACGAGATGGTCATAGCCGGACAAATTATCCAAAAATTAGGTGCTAAAAATATTCTATTAAAAGGTAGCCATTTAGAAGATAAGGTAATACATGATATTCTAATTACAGATAATCTGGTTAAAATTTATGAAAGCAAAAAAATAGCACATCAGCATAATCATGGAAGTGGCTGTGCCCTAGCAGCTGCTATAAGCACCTTAGTTGCACAAGAAAACACCATAGAATTAGC
>CAXPEK010000159.1:0-5069 GCA_964216065.1 Candidatus Actinomarina sp. | reverse complement strand
AATTTCTGCTGGAGAACAGCCTTATTACCGCTTTAAATTAGATGATAAAGAAGTTACATGGATAGATGGAATTAAAGGCAAGATTTCTTTTAAGGAAAGAGCTTTTTCTGATCCTGTAATTTATCGTGCCGATGGTAGTCCAACCTATAGTTTTTGTTCTGTAATTGATGATATTGATTATAAGGTTACTGACATAATTAGGGGTGAAGATCATATTTCTAATACTGCTGTGCAAATACAAATTTTTCGGGCTTTAACCAGTAAGTTACCTAAGTTTCATCATCTTGCATTATTAAAAACTAAAGATAGTGAGATTTCAAAAAGGGATGGTGGTTTTGATATTAGAACATTAAGAAATAAAGGTATTGATGCCGCAGCAATTATGTCTTTACTTGCTAGAATAGGCACTTCAGATAATATAGAGCCATTTACTGATTATGAAAATTTGGTTGCTTCATTTGCAATGAGTAAATTTTCTCAATCTGCTATTATCTATAATGAAAAAGATTTATATAATTTGAATCACAAAATTATTGCTAAACGCAGTTTTGCTGAAGTGAAACCAATATTGCAAGATTTAAATATTGAGTCTAATCAAGATTTATGGCTATCTATTCGTGAAAATATTAACGATTATCTAGAAGTTAAAGCTTGGCAAGAAATTTTACAGGGTAATTTTTATGTAAAATTAAGTAATGAGGATCGATCTTTTCTAAAAACAGCCGCAGCATTATTACCCCAAACTCTTAATATAACAGAATTTAAAATTTGGGTAAAAAAGATCAGTGAGCAAACTGGTCGTAAAGGTAGAGAATTATATCACCCTATAAGATTGGCTTTAACTGGACAAGATTCTGGCCCAGAGCTTAGTAAAATTGTAAATCTATTAGGTTATAAAATTGTAAAAGAGAGGTTATATGGTTAAAGAATTGATATTATATAACAGTCTTACTGGGCGCAAAGAAAGATTTGCACCCTTAGATCCTAAGCATGTAAGAATGTATGTTTGTGGTCCTACTTTATATTCAAATCCACATTTAGGTAATGCTCGCTCTACAGTTATTTATGACTTGCTTTATAGAGTTTTAAAGGAAATATACCCTAAAGTTACATATGCTAGAAATATTACAGATATAGATGATAAAATTAATGATGCTGCTAAAGAAAAACAAATATCAATTCAAGAGCTAACTCAAGAAGTAAGAGAAGAGTTTAACTCAGATATGCATGAATTATGTAATTTAAAGCCTGATATTGAGCCAAGTGCTCTTGAAAATATTGATGATATTATAGATTTAATCCATTTACTAATTGCAAGAAAACATGCCTATATAGCAGCTGGTCATGTATATTTTTCCGTAAAATCATTTAAGGATTATGGTAAATTATCAGGTAGAGACATAGAAGAGATGCTACAAGGAGTAAGAATAGAAGTAGCAGAAGCTAAGCAAGAATCAGAAGATTTTGTATTATGGAAACCTGCTAAAGAAACAGATGATGATTCAGCAAAATTTCATAGCCCTTGGGGTATAGGAAGACCGGGCTGGCACATAGAATGTTCTTTAATGAGTACTAAATTTTTAGGAAAAGATTTTGATCTTCATGGTGGTGGTGCTGATTTGAAATTTCCGCATCATGAGAATGAAATCGCTCAGAGTTGTGCTGCTTATCCTGATAGTAAATATGCAAAATACTGGGTTCATAATGGCTTTTTAACAGTGCATGGTGAAAAGATGAGCAAGTCGTTAGGTAACTTTATTACAGTTAAAGAATTATTGCAGCAGGGTGTGAAAGGTAGATGTTTAAGATTAATATTGCTGATGACGCATTATCGTAAACCATTAGATTATAATTTTAAAGTTTTAGAAGAATCTAGAGCTATAATAGCTAGATATGATCGTATTTTAAATGAAGCTAAAGATATTGATGTTGCAAATTGGCCACTGCCTGAAGAGTTTTTTGATTTGTTATTAAATGATCTAAATATTGCTGAGGCTATGGCTTATTTGTATGAGCTAAGTAAAGAAATTTATAGTTTTCATCAAGAAGATAAAATTAAAGATTTTAAAAGAATAGCTGAGTTTTTGGGTTTTGGAAATAATGGTTCAGCAGAGACGCCGCTAAATATATTGGCTATGGCTAAAGAAATTCAAAATGCTAGAGCTATCAAAGACTATAAAAAAGCAGACGAAATTAGAGCAAGAATTATCAATTTAGGTTATGAAATAAATTATACTAAATCTGGTGAAATAGAGGTAATAAAAAAATAATGTCTAACTATAAAAATAAAATATTTTTATATGATACTACATTACGTGATGGTGGCCAAACTTCTTTCGTTGATTTTACTCTTAAAAACAAGCAAGACCTGGCCTTAAAATTAGATTTGCTTGGAGTAGATTATATAGAAGGTGGCTGGCCAGGTGCTAACCCTATAGATACTGATTTTTTTAATTCTTTGCCTAAATTGCAAAAGGCTAAAATGGTTGCTTTTGGTATGACCCACAAGGCCAAATTACTTCCACAAAATGATCAGGGTTTTAAGAATTTGTTACAAGCTGCAATTAACTATGTAACTATAGTAGGTAAAAGTTGGGATTTTCAAGTAACAGAAACCTTAAATATTACTTTAGAAGATAATTTAAGTTTAATTCGTAATAGCATTAAATTACTTAAAGATTCGGGTAAGGAAGTTTTTTTTGATGCAGAACATTTTTTTGATGGTTTTAAGGAAAATCGGGAATATAGCATGCGAGTTTTAGATACAGCTTATCAAGCAGGAGCAAGATGGCTGATTTTATGTGATACTAATGGTGGCACTTTACCTGATGAAATATATGAGATATGCCAAATAGTTAGCCAAAAAATCTCAGGTGATTTTTTAGGTATTCACTGCCATAATGATACGGGTAATGCTGTTGCTAATTCCTTAGCGGCTGTAAGGGCTGGTGTTAGGCAAATACAAGGAACTCTTAATGGTTTAGGAGAAAGATGTGGTAATGCTAATTTAACTTCTTTGATTCCAACCTTAAAGCTTAAATTAGGTTATGATATAGGAGTCAGTGATCAAGCACTTAAAAACCTTAAAAGGATATCTAATTATTTATGTGACATTCTAAATTACCCTTACGATGCTTATGCTCCTTATGTTGGATCTGCAGCTTTTTCTCACAAGGGAGGTTTACATGCTTCAGCAGTTGCTAAAAATACTAAAAGCTATGAGCATATTAATCCAACTTTAATAGGAAATAGCCGGAATATTTTAGTTTCTAATCAGTCGGGTAGAGCTTCAATTATAGAAAGGTTAAAAGAGTTAAATATTTTACTTGAAGAAAGTAAGGTTAGTAAATTAATCAAATTGATAAAAGAAAAAGAAAGTCAAGGTTTTGCATATGACCTTGCAGATGCTAGTTTTGCAATAATTGCATATAAATTATTATATGAGGCACCAGAATTTTTTAAGTTAGATAGTTATAAAGTAATTAGTGAAAAAAGATTAAACGCTAAAGGTGAATGGGTTACAACCTCAGATGCTATTTTAAAATTAGAAATTTTTAATAAAAAAATTATTCATGTAGCAGAAGGTAATGGTCCTGTATCTGCTCTGGATCAGGCTTTTAGAAAATTACTAACGCAATATTTTCCTATTTTAGCAAATTCACGATTATCAGATTATAAAGTAAGAATTTTAAATTCAGATGCTGCAACAGATGCACAAATTAGAGTGTTGGTAGAAACAATAGATAATAAAGGTAATAGATGGACTTCGGTGGGTGTAGCAACTGATATAATTGATGCATCTTATATGGCTCTAAATGATTCAATTAATTATTTGCTCTTATTTGGAGAGAAAACTAACAATTAAGCAGAGAATTTAGGTGTAAAATGAAAAAATTTCAAGATATTGAATTTAGAGATAATTTTATTTTTTTTGTAATAATATTAATTTTACTTTCTATATTTTTTGTAAAAGATTATTTAGTTACCTTGGAACATTTGACTGAATATAAAGAAGATAATTCTATAAAAATTTTAGAGATAGAGCAAGCAAAAGAAATTATTGCTAGCAAGGCAGATATTGCGATTAAAGCAATAAAATTTAAAAGTTTTGCTACTTTAAGTAAAATTATTCACCCTAAAAAAGGTGTGCGTATTAGTCCTTATTATTATGTTATGAATAAGGATGTAGTTATCAAAAGAAAAGAATTATTGCCCTTATATGCTAGTGCTGATAAATTTATATGGGGGGTGGATAATAATTTAAAGCCTATAAAATTGACTTTTGCAGATTATTATGAATATTATCTTTATGCTGATGATTTTGCAAATTATGATGAAATATATTACAATCCGGTTAGCAAAGTAAATAATATTATTGATAATACTCGGCAATTTTACCCTAAAGCTATATTTGTAGAATATCATGTGGTTGATGATTTTATAGATGGTAGTTCCAGCTATAGAGCTATTTTAAAATTAGTTTTTGAAGAATATAGAAATAGTTGGTATTTGAGCGCAATTGTTAATGTAAGAGGAATAACATAAATGGCACAATATAAGTCAGAATTACTAAATTATCTAAATGAAAGAGGTTATATTTATCAGCTCACAGATCTTGCTGCTCTGGATCGCTTGTTGGCTGTAAAAAAAATTTCTTTATATGCGGGATTTGATTTGACCGCTGGCTCTTTGCATATTGGTAGTTTATTGCCAATAATGGTGTTAAGAATTTTACAGAAATTTGGTCATAAACCAATTATTTTGCTAGGATCTGCTACTACTAAAATTGGGGATCCATCTGGTAAAGATAGTACAAGAACAATGCTTAATGCTGACGATATTAAGCTTAATAAACAAGGAATTGAAAAAATATTTGCTCATTTTTTGAGTGCTGGTAATTATGAGCTAGTGGATAATGAAGAGTGGATTAAAGAGCTTAACTATGTTGACTTTTTACGTGAAGTAGGAAGCAAATTTTCAGTGAACCAGATGTTGCGTTATGAGTCTGTAAAACAGCGTTTAGAGCGTGAACAAAATTTAAGTTTTTTAGAATTTAATTATATGATTTT
>CAXPEK010000158.1:0-3404 GCA_964216065.1 Candidatus Actinomarina sp. | reverse complement strand
GTTAAAGCACCAGATAATTTAGGCCTTATAAATAATCTGTTTTCTACTTGTTTTAAGTCAAAAGAATAATTATCTCCTATTGAAATAATTTTGAATTTTTCGTCAGTTGGAAATTCGATATAAGATTGAAAATTGTGGTGAAATTTTAGCTTAAAAATTTCTGTAGGGCTGTAGATTATTGTTTTAATTCTTGCATCAGTAGTAATAGGCTCAAATGAAATTGCCTTACTCACATTCATAAAAAATATTAAAAAAACTAAAAATTTGATCATTTTCCTTCTATAAAATCTTCATCTAACCTATATTCTGTCACTCTAAAACCCAAAGGATTTATTAAACGCTCTTCTAATGAAATATTAAGGTTGGCAAATTCATACTTCATGTAAACTATTTTATGTTCCTCTTTCACTAGTATATTACCTTTTAGATGTCGAATCAATAGTCTTATTTGTTTTGCACCATCTATATCTTGCATAGATTTTACTACTGGCTCTAATCTAATTGATCTTGCATATAGGTTTACTGGGCTATTTTCATTACGAGATGATACTATTCTACGAAAAGATCCATATATTTTAGCAGATGATAATAACCGCACCACTTTATGATAATTATAACTATAAGTACGATAATCATAACCCTGTCTGGCTCTAATATAAGAATAAATAAAATATTCTTGAATCACTTCATCTGCTGTATATTCTTTAGTTGAAACCTGATCTACCACTGTTGGTATTCCAGTTTTTTCTTCTATCTCTACAATAAAAGGCTCTATTGATTTATTTTTACTGATCTGACTAATATAAATAAGCCCTGAGAAAATTATCAAAGCCAGCAAAAAAACTAATAAAGATAAGAAGTTTCTTTGAATTAAAACTATATTATAACGATCATAATTCCAGTTATGAGTAATTTTTTGTTTTTTTTTATCAAAAGATATTTTCTCTTTATCAACCTCCACTGAGGATTTTCTTTTACCAAACATTAACAAATATAGCCATAGATACTTTCTATTTACTATTTAACATAAGTGGATCTAATGTAAAGTGGTTCAAATTGAGAATTTAAAATTTGTTTGTTAAAACGAAAAACCTTCTCAATTTTCAGCTGGTTACTAGGAAGATAAAAATGATTTTTTTTTCTAATAAAACTGCTTGGATAAAAATCACTAATAACAAGATGCTCTTCTGAAGCTGACATTATTTGTGCAAAATTTGCTATTTTAGCTACTGTTTTATCTTGCATATTAGTTGATATTTGTTGATAAAAATATTCACCCTGATTTTTTCCACAGTGAATAAATATCTCAGCTTTTTGATATAACTTAAATTCATCTAGATATTGAGCCAAATATAGCTGAAAGTTAGAAACAGCTATAACTAAAATATTTTGTTCAAGAGTTAATCCTTTAACAAAGGCTATTGCTACTCTGATACCGGTAAAAGATCCAGGACCTACAATACAATATATTTCTTTAATAGCAGAAAATACATAATTAGTTTTTTTAAGCAATAAATCTAGCTGTACCGCTAACTGTTCTGCCTGAATATTTGTTTTATTAGAGACATAATCAAAGACTTGACCATCATCATTAAGAGCAAGCCTAATTTTGCTGCAGCTTGTGTCTATAATTAATTTTAACATAATCAATTTGGGCCAAGATTATAATGGTGGTCAGAGGCGGGCTCGAACCGCCGACACAAGGATTTTCAGTCCTTTGCTCTACCAACTGAGCTACCTAACCATTAATTTAACCTAATATTAAATACCATTTAAGTTAAACAATCTATAAAATTACTTCAAAAAGGTAAAGCATTATCTTAACTAATCTAATTAATTTTTTTACTATAATAACTCACAGCAATTTTTATCTATAAATCTTATATAGTTAATTAGTTTTAATTTATTATTATTAAGATGGTTTTACTCCCACTCAATTGTACCAGGAGGTTTTGAAGTAATATCATAGGTAACTCTATTAATTCCTCTGACCTCATTGATAATTCTTGCGGCTAGTTGAGCTAGAAACTCATGCTTAAAAGGATAATATTCTGCCGTCATACCATCACTAGCAGTTACTGCTCTTAAAGCCAATACATGTTCATAAGTACGCTGATCACCCATTACCCCTACTGTTTTTACTGGTAATAATACGGCAAAAGCCTGCCAAATCTCATTATATAAACCATGCTTTTTTATTTCTTCTATGTAAATTGCATCAGCATCTTGTAATATTTTAATTTTATTGGCATCAACCACTCCAGGTATTCTAATTGCGAGACCAGGACCAGGAAAAGGGTGGCGATAGACTAAATCCTGCGAAACATTAAGCTCTATTCCCAAAGCTCTTACTTCATCTTTAAATAATTCTCTTAATGGTTCTAGTAAGGTTAAATTCATTTTTTCTGGCAAACCTCCTACATTATGATGTGACTTAATAGTCTGACTTGCTCCTCCTGTAGGGTGGCTAGATTCAATTACATCTGGATATAATGTGCCTTGAGCCAAAAATTTTGCATCTTTAATTTTTAATGCTTCTTGTTCAAAAATATCAATAAAATTCTTACCAATTATTTTTCGTTTTTGTTCAGGATCTGTGATATCCTGCAAAGCGGTTAAAAATTTTTCTCTAGCATCAATAAACACAAAATTAACATTTAGTCTATTAGTAAAGATTTCCTTCACTTCATTTGCTTCATTTTTTCTAAGTAAACCTGTATCAACAAAAATACAAGTAAGTTGCTTACCTATAGCTTGAGCAATAAGAGCAGAAGCAACTGTGGAATCTACACCACCACTTACCCCGCATATTACTTGCTTACTACCTACTTGCTGTTTTATCTGCTGAATAGCAATATCTTTATAATTTTTCATAGACCAGTCAGCTTTTAACCCTGCTAATTTAATTAAAAAATTAGCGATAATTTTATCACCATCTATAGTATGAACTACTTCTGGATGAAATTGCATTGCGTAGATTTTTTGTACATCATTGGCAATAACAGCGTAAGGCGCATCCTTTGTTGTAGCAATAACCTCAAAATCCTTGGGTAATTTATTAACAACATCACCATGACTCATCCAAACTTGCATATTTTTCACTGAAGCAAAAAGTTCGTGCTCTTGACAAATCTTTAATTCAGCTTTTCCATATTCATGTTTTTCGGCAAATCCAACTTCACCACCTAACTTCTGACAAATTAACTGCTGACCATAACATATAGCCAAAATAGGTATATTTAAGGAAAAAATTTCACTTGTAATATCAGGTGCATTGCTACTATTTACTGAGGCTGGGCCTCCAGAAAATATAATTGCAGCTGGTTTATATTCTTTGATTTTTTCCAGAGAAACATTAAAATTAAATATCTCAGAATAAAAACCAATATCTCTTACCCTTCTAG
>CAXPEK010000157.1:0-2096 GCA_964216065.1 Candidatus Actinomarina sp. | reverse complement strand
ATTTTAATATCAATAGATAATCTAATCTTATCTTGATACACTTGCTGATTATTAAGCAATATTTTACTTACATAACCCTCAAAGCCTGACAAGCCATATTCATCATAATCTACAAAACCAAGCAAATGTGATAAAATATTAGAATATGGGTAAAATCTTTTTAAATCTTCATGAAAATATAAACCAACATGGCCCAAATTATTTATGGCTACTTTTTGCTTAGGAGTTAAATCTCTGATCAACAGAACTCTGCCTTTAAATTTTTTATTAGCTAACTTTTTTTCTATATTCTTCCAATTTAATAGTGGAGCAATTTTTTTTAAATCATTCACTACTTGCTTAGTTGATCTAATATTATAAGGTTCAGCATATAAAGTATAAGTAACAATATCTGTAGCCAGAATATTATCATTACGATCTAAAATATCATATCTTTTATTTGGATTAAGATCTGTTATTTTAGCAGATTCTACACCAGATAATGCTATGTTGAGATATATAGCACGAAATAGTAGAATTAAAAAGAACAGAAATAATATAGCAAAAATAAAATTAATTCTGTTTCTATTAATTTGCTGCATTTTCCACTATTTTAATGATAGATATTGCGGAGTTAACGAAGTAATAAATTTATCTATTTTCTTAACCCTTGCGAGAGGAATATTTTGACTAAATTCATCTAAAGAATAATATGTCATATAAAGTGAACGCAGTGTGCTGGGACTTGTAAGTATAGCTATTTCTGATTGATAAATTTTAATTATATTATCTTGTTCTTGTAACTTTTTTACCATATATTTTATTTCTCCACTAATCTGCATATTGTATGTTTTAAACATTATACAAGTAAAAATTGTGATTAAAGCGCAGCATAATAGCAAACTATTAAAAAAAATATAATTGGATATTTTAGAATATTTCATATTTTTTCAGCCACCCTCATAATAGCAGATCTAGATCTTGGATTATGCTTAATTTCTTCTATATTTGGCCTAATACCATTAGCTAAAATCTTGAGTTTAACTTCATAATTTTTTGCTGCTTCCGGCAAATATCTGTTATTACTCTCCTTCTTCGCATTATCCCTCATAAAATTTTTCACTATTTTATCTTCTAAGCCATGGAAGCTAACCACCACTAATTTGCCACCTGATTTTAACAAGCTAAGTGTAGAAGATAATAAATCTTGCAACTCTTGCAGCTCTTGATTGACATGGATGCGAATAGCTTGAAATGTTTTAGTAGCAGGATGTATCTTACTCTTTTTACTAAATGGTTTAGCTTCTTCTATTATGTGAGCTAATTCTAATTTAGTTTCTATTTGTTTCTCTTCTCTTGCTAGACATATATTTTTTGCAATTCTTCTCGATTGCTTTTCTTCACCATATTTAAAGATTATATTGGCTAACTCCTCCTCAGGAGTATAATTAACAACTTCAAAAGCAGATATATCATTTATACCCATTTGCATATTTAAAACACCCTCTTTATTAAAGGAAAAACCCCGTTGCCCAATATCTAATTGCATAGAAGAAACCCCTAGATCGACCACTATACCATCAACAAAATGAATATTTCTTTTTTTTAAACTAACCTCTATCTGAGAAAATTTTTGATTAATAAAACTAAATCTATCTCCATAGGTTTCTTCTATGTTAACTGAAAATTTCTTAACCTGCGCATCTCGATCAAAAGCTATTACCTTATTTTCTTCATTAGCTGCCAAAATTGCTCTACTATAACCACCTGCTCCAAAGGTAGCATCAATATATAATCCTTGCTTTTCAGCAGTTAGTCCAGCAAGAACTTCGTTTAGCAATACGGACTTATGAGGATTTTTTGTCATATCTCTTATTACATTCATATGCTAAATATATTTTACATCTACCTATATTAATAATTCTGATACCACAGCGCTTTAACTCAGAGCTATTAAGCTGTGGCCTAGTCATATTTAAATAAGTAATATTTTGATATTTAGTCTTTCTTTTCATTTTTATTAAATTTGAGTAATTCTCTGTTTGCCAAAGCTAATTCTTGTGCTTGATGTTTGTAGCTCACAAAAATATCAGGATTCCATATTTCAAAGGTTTTTC
>CAXPEK010000156.1:0-6297 GCA_964216065.1 Candidatus Actinomarina sp. | reverse complement strand
TCTACACTTACCGACACACTCTTTCCCTACACGACGCTCTTCCGATCTAGATGAAATTGATGCAGTAGGTCGCCATCGTGGAGTTGGAGTGGGTGGTGGTAATGATGAAAGAGAGCAAACTTTGAATCAATTATTAGTCGAGATGGATGGCTTTCAAGAAAATGAGGGTGTAATAATTATAGCAGCTACGAACAGGCCAGATGTGTTAGATAAGGCTTTGCTGCGGCCGGGTAGATTTGATCGACAAATAACTGTGCCTAATCCCGATATTAATGGGCGTAAAAAAATCTTAAAAGTGCATGCTAAGTCAGTGCAAATAGCACCTGATGTTGATTTTGAAGTTCTGGCAAAAGGCACACCTGGTTTTGCTGGAGCAGAATTACAAAATTTAGTTAATGAGTCAGCATTACATGCTGCTAGGCACAATAAAAAAATGGTTACAATGAAAGATTTTGAATATGCTAAAGATCGAATTTTAATGGGTAGTGAAAGGAGATCTATGGTTATGAAGGAGGAAGAAAAGAAGCTGACAGCTTTTCATGAAGCTGGCCATGCTATTGTTACTATTTTTTCGGCTGCTTCTGATCCTATTCATAAAGCAACTATAATGCCAAGAGGTGCATCACTTGGTATGGTGATGCGCTTACCTACAGATGATAAATTATCAATAACTATTGAAAAATTAAAAGCTGATATTGCGGTTGCTATGGGCGGAAGAGTAGCGGAAGAAATTATCTTTGGTAAAGATAAAATTACTTCTGGTGCATCCTCTGACATACAACAAGCAACTAGATTATCAAAAATGATGGTTTTGAAATGGGGCATGTCAGAAGCGATAGGGCCAGTATTGCATGAGATGAATCAGGAAGAATTTATTTCAAATGATAAAGCTAATTTAATTGATGACGAAATTAAAAAATTGGTGGAGGAAGGCTACGCTACGGCGACAAAATTAATAAAGAAACACATAAAAAAATTGCATTTATTAGCTGAAGCCTTAATTGAATATGAAACTTTATCTGGTGAAGAAATAAAATTAGTTATTGCTGGTAAAAAAATTAGAACAGCTAGTCAGCAAAAAAATACTAAGCAAAATAATAAAAAAACTAGTTTAAATATAGCAGAGGGAACAGCGTAAAATTATGGTTAATTTAAATAAACAAGAAATTGAGAATTTACGTTTAGCGATATTAGCTAATTTAGAAGATAGTAATGCTAAAGATATTACCGCAATAAATTTGGCAGGCAAGAGTGATTTATGTAGCCACATGATTATTGTTTCTGCTACTTCTGAGAGGCATGCGGTTTCTATTGCTGAAAAATTGATTTTTAGTTTAAAGCATCACGCTCTAGACATTCCTTTTCATGCAGAAGGTTTAACAGAAGGTAAGTGGGTGTTGGTTGATACTGCTGATATAGCAATCCATATTTTTCATCCTGAGATTAGAGCTTATTATGATTTAGAAACTTTATGGCAAGATCCTAAATCGCGCAACAAACAAAATTAAGATTAATTAGCTAACAGTGTCTAAGCTTATTTTTTGCTTTAATGCTTATACTTTCCAGAAAATAAGACTGGCAAACCAGCCAGCTATAATGGCAGCTAATACGCAGATAATTCCATATAACAAAGAATGTTCATGTGCTAAATTGTAAATAAATGCTTCAAAACCAGTTTTCTTCACTTCAAGTGGAATAGTTTGTATTCCTGAAATTTTGTTTTCATTAATTAGGTAAATTTCAATATTATAGATACCATAAGGAATTTTCTTAGGAAAAATAAGATTAGTTTTAAATAAAGTATCACCCATAAAAGAAATTTGTTTGGGGCTGTTGCTATATAATTCTTGATTATTTCTTTCTGCTATTATTGCATTCTTAAAATCTAGAAGCTCTTCTAAATAAGCTTCACCTTTATAATTAAAAATTAGATTTTCAATGCCAATATTTAGATTTTGTAGTAATATTTCATTATTGATATTATTGAGTGGAAAACTGGCATAAAAATCGTAAAAACTATTTATGTCATAAAACTTCATTTGTTTTTTATTAAGCCAAATACCAGCGAATTTTTCTTTCTTACGTACGATAAAGTTTTTTTTCGGTCCTCTAACTATGACTAAAATATCACCAACCAAATTTCTAGCACCAAAAAGAAATATTTTTTGTCCTTGAAATCTGGCATCTATTAAAATTTGATTTTGACTTAAATCAGAATCGAGGGGCTTAGCATTACTATTTAGTGCTAAATTAAGATAAATAAAAAATAAAAAAAATATTTTATACATGCTAGAAAACTATTACCTCAAAAGGATTAATAGGTTCGACAAGAAAACCATAGGTTAGTCTAGCAACTACTGCTAAAACCATAAGAGCCAAAAGGGCTCTTAATTTATCGGCTGGAAAATAGACACCAATTCTAGTGCCAAATTGCGCTCCTATTACTGAGCTTGCTAGTAGAATTCCAGCTAGAATAATATCTACAGAATTAGTGGTTATAGCATGTAAAATAGTGACATTAGAAGTAACAAATATAACTTGAAATAGAGAAGTTCCTACCACAATAGAAGTTGGCATGCCCAGAATATAAATCATAGCTGGTATCATGATAAAACCTCCTCCAATACCCATAATGGAAACTAACATACCAGCTAAAATACTGACAGTAATTGGTACAATTAAACTAATTTTTAGTTGAGAGCGAGGAAAATTTACTTTGAAAGGTAATGTCGCGAAAATTTTATCCTTACGGCTAAAACTAGTTTTAGCGGGTTTGATGTTAAGCATTGAACGAATACTTTCAATGCCCATAGACAAACCAATTGAGCCTAAAATTACAATATATGATAGTGAGATTACTAGATCAATTTGGCCAAAACTTTTGAGCCATTTAAAAATTATTACGCCAAGAGATGAGCCAATAAATCCGCCAATAATTAAAATATAGCCCATCTTAAAATCTACATTTTTTCTTCTAGCATGCGTGATAAAGCCAGAAAAAGAGGAGGCAATAATTTGATTGGCAGATGAGGCAACTGAGATAGCGGGTGATACGCCCATAAAAATTAATAAAGGAGTCATAATAAAACCTCCTCCAATACCAAATAAGCCAGATAAAATGCCTGCTACAAATCCTGCCATTAATAGCAATAAAATATTTATTGGCATTTCTGCAATAGGTAAATAGATTTCCATGACAAATTATATATAAGTCTATCAAAAATAGCCTCTTAATTATAATTTAAAAGCTTAATTCTGTATTAAAAGATAAAATTTCAGGTGAATTGAAAGCTTGATATGCATATTTATCTGTCTTAATTTTGGTGTAATTTAGGAAAAACTTAATATTGGCGGTTAAATGATAGTTCAGTGCTACACTATCACTTTTATATGAACCAAATTTGAGTTGATTCTTGTTTAAATTAATAAAAGATTTTCGATATGCTATTTCAAGATTATTCTTCATTTTGCTGCTGTTGTAAGTTTTATCTAATTGGTTATAAGAAAAATTTTGTCCAATTAAATTATATTTAAAGTTAAAATAATAACCGCTAAAATTTAGAGCATCTGCTTGATTAAAAGCAATTTTGTTACGTGCATATTCAGATATTAAAATTGCTTTTGGCTTAATTAGGGCAAGCTCTATTATATGTAAGTTGCTTTGCTTTATATTGGTAAAATTATTAGTTATGAGATCACTAAGGCTATTTTTTTGATAATTTATTTCACTAATTTTATAAGTTATATTTTTATCTTTATTGGCATTATAAGAAGTTGCTAAATGAAGGGTTAGGTTCGGTATTGGTGCAAAATTACTATGATGGGCGATTCTTACAATTTGGTAATTAGGATTTTTTAACATAAATTTGTGGTTTATAGTTTGAGTTTGTATTGCAGCTGAGATTAAGAAATTACCGAGATTTAATTTATAATTAATACCAAATTTTCTATCAGGTAAAAATTCAGTTAGGGCAGGTAATTTGCTAAAGGATAGATTTTGTAAATTAGATAATTTTATAAAGGAATTAGGAGCTTTAAATTGGCCAATCTTAAGGCGCTGATTATAATTAGTAAATTCTATATTTAGATCTTTCCATTTAGGGTATTGATCTGCAAATTCTAGGCTAATATTAAGGTTGGTATTAATATTTTTTGATAGAGCTAAATTTTTTTGTTTGTAATTAATGCGAGCATAATTGATATCGTGGCTATTTTTGCGTTTTTGTTGGTCAGATGAAATATATTTTTTTTCTAACAGCAAGTAATATCCTAAATTAGAAGCTAGTCCTTTTTCATCAATTTGGTTTGTGCTATTTGCAGTGAAACTATATAATAGCAATATTAAAATAGCTGTTTTTAAATACATTAAAAGTTAAATTATGCTTATAATTTTATTTTAGCATATTATTGATATTAGGATAATAGTAAATTTCAGTTATAAGTTTAATGTTTTGCTATAATTTTTTTTGCTTATAGTACAAATTAGCATTTTGTATTAGCTTAGTTAAGTAAGAACCTATGCTGATTTAAAATTTTTACATTAACATTTGATTTAATATGTTTGTAGCGCAACTTGCTTAAATATTTTTATTTACATTATAAATAATAAAATAAATTATAGTGTGAAAATTATTTTGTAAAAATGGCACTGATGGTGAGAATACTAGCCAAGTTTTTTTTTATTCTAGGGATACTGCTAATCGGTTCAGTATTTTATCTTGAATATAAATTTGTTAGGGTCAATCAACAAGAAATTAGCTCAGCTAACTCAGAAATTAAAAAATTAGAAACCTTAATTTCTATAAAAGCTAATTTAGCTTATAATTTTGATAATAAAATTTTTTACGCAATTAATATTTTGCTAAAGCCAGAGCTTACTAATAATGAACGCAATAAATTAGTGCGTAAGATCTTAGATTTAGATATTAGTGATATTACTGGTACATATAGTCAAGATATTCTAATTGACGATTTATTAAAGTTTCAGCAAGAAAATAACAAGCTTAATAAAGCCGAGATAGATGAAACTTATATACATATTGCTAATTTACATGATCAGTTAGCAATATATTATTTTAATTATGAGCATTTAAAGTTATTGCAGCTATTATTATTTATGATTGGGTTAATATTTTTATTAAATCAATATATTTTCTTTCTTTGGTAAGCTCTCATAGATATAGCTTTCGATAATATCACTAGTAAGAAAATGAAGATTTACTTTGTTGTAGCTGATTCTTTGCATTATTATTAGATAAAATTATAAAATATCTGTTGTTTATTGTATCTTAAATTTATATGCTAATTAGCACATTTTTCAAAACTTAATTTTTTAAATTAAAATTGAATTATGCCGCTGTAGCTCAGTGGTAGAGCACCACAGTGGTAATGTGGGGGTCGGAAGTTCAATTCTTCTCGGCGGCACCATTATTTTTTATTTGATTTTTGCTTAGTTTCATCTTTTAGCTCTTTTTTAAATGATTTTACACCTTTAGCAAAATCAGTCATAATTTTTGATATTCTGCCTCCTCCAAATAAAATTAAAATTATTAATAAAATAATTAATAATTGCCAGATTCCTAAACTCATTTGATACCTTTTTGTGCTTATTAAAGCAAAAAATGCTTTTTTGACAAGCAAATATTTTTCTTAGCTATTCTTCTTCTATTTTATTAAGATGATTTTTATCTTCTATATTATAATTTGTGCTTGAAGAAAAAAGAGAATTAGTTGCTTTGCGCCAATTTGCTTGTTTATTACCATGAATTTTTTTTGCTTTGCGTGAAAAATTATTAAGCTCTGAATCATATTTTATATTAGAGCTTAATTGAGCAATATGTTCTCTAACACTTGCTTTGAGTGATTCGTTAAAGATATTTTCTACCCAGCTAGTAGCGTTGGGAAAAATATTAATTATTTCATGATAGTGATAATGAAAATTATCACTATATCCTCCAATTTCTTTACTTCTTGCTAGTAGCTCAAAATAACGAGCTAATAACTCAGAATCATGTTTTTTTTGGGGATATAATTCTAATTCTTTAAATAAAATTTGTTTAATAGCTCTTTGTACTAAAATATGGCTATTTTTAACATGTTGCATATCAATTTTTAAGGCAGTGCTAAAATCTTTTCTCATATCTAATTTACTTTCTTTTTCAAGAGCATGAGTAATCTCATGTGCTAAAACATGTGGTTCCAGAGTTTGTATTTTAATTTGATGGTTTAATTCTTTAGTAAATACTTTAAAGATTTTATTAAATTTACTAGAGCTGCTACTAATGCAGCAGCCATGCA
>CAXPEK010000155.1:0-2792 GCA_964216065.1 Candidatus Actinomarina sp. | reverse complement strand
AAAAAATCCAGCCCTAACCGAAAAAAGAAAAATACCTGAGCAAAATAAAATATTTCTAGCTAAACCAAGCTTACTCTATGATAGCTCTAAACCTATAACCAAACCTCAAAATGCTTTCATAAATAACCAAAATAATAATACTCCCATAAAATTATATGATGAAGTAGCAAATAATAACATTAAAGAGCTAAAAAAATCTTTAACACAGCAAAATAATAAGCATAATAATTTAAAAAAAATAGTGCCAAGCACTACAAAAGAAGTTAATACAGTAAAAGAAGAAAAAGGATTTTTTATTCAAATTGGGGCATATTCTAACCGCAATAATGCTGAAAAAGTTGAAAGAACTCTGAGCAAAAATTTTAGCAAGGTTTTTGCTGAAAAAAAAACGCAAGGTAATTTATTTTTAACTAAAATTAAGTTAGGTCCATATTATACTTTATCTGAAGCTAACTATATTTTAACCAAAGTAAAGTCATCAGGCTTCCATAGTTCAATTATAATTAATAATAAATAATATGATAAAAACTTTTATTATCTTTTTAGCAATTATGCTTAATTCATGTTTTCCAGATAGTTTTGAGCAATACCCATATAGTAACTTAATTAACTATAATATAGACCCAAATCAGAATCAAATGTCTCAAATTAGTGATTATTCTAAATATGGTAATCAAAAAAAATCGTTCCCATGAATGTAACGCAGCAAAATTATCCTCTGCAAAACACTAATAACCCAAATAATAGTAATTCGGCTAATTTTTCTAATTACCCTAGGCAACCTTCTAATTCTAAAAGCCAATATAATAATTCAGCAGCACCAAATAATTATCCAAATAATAATTTTAATTATCAGCCTAATACTCAATCAATTTCTAGTAAGCAAACTAATTATAATACACCAGCAAACCAGCCTTCTCTAAATAGCCAATATAGAAGTGAGCCTAGCCAGAATTTAGCTCCACAAAATAATTACTCCAACTATAGCTTTAATAATCAAGCTGCAGCACAAACTTCCACAAATAGAAAAACCAGCTATATCAATACAAATCAAGCTACTTTTAATAACCGATCCAATAACCAAATTAACCCATATATAACTCAAAACGATAATTCGCCTACATATAGATTTAATAGTCAGGGTAATTTACAACCAGTACCCAATAATTTAAATAGCTCCAAAACACCAAATCAAGCTGCTTTTAACAACCAGTATAACAACCAGATTAAACACAATGCCACCACGCCAAATAATTATCCAGCCTATAACTCACGCAATCAAAACCTCACAGATACTCGTAATAATAACTTTAATATCATGAATCAAAAGCAAAATACTATAACTTCCAATCAAAAAATTAGATCTAATTTTTATCGTAATAATAGAACTATACCGAGAACAACTGGTTTACAAAACCAAGATTACTACCCAGAAATCACCAAATCTACTAAAAGCTATTATCAAAAAGCTGAAACTTCTAATTCACTTATTATAGATAAAAATACTAGGAAAAAATTTGATCTATTAGATTCTAATTTTTTTTCACTAGCTAACTCTAATAACGATATTAAATCAAGCGATTATCCCGATAGCAACAATAATATTGAACAAAGATTTTTTGAAGAAAATTTAAGATTAAAAGAACAAATTAATACAGATCAGTTAGAGCAAAAAAACAGAAAAAATTTAATTCCACAAATCTAAATTTTGTTGTTATATTTAGTTCTCTAAGAAATGGTCTATAATATATTATTATGAAAACTGACTTTTACCGCATTGCAAAATTACCTTCTTATGTATTTGCTGAAGTAAATAATTTGAAAAATTTATATCGTAGCAAAGGGCATGATATTATTGATTTTGGCATGGGAAATCCCATGTATAAGCCACCTAACAAAGTAATAAAAAAACTTGCCACATGCATTCAAAAAGATAATCTGCATGGCTATTCTGTATCCAGAGGAATTAAGGGCTTACGTAAAGCACAAGCTGAATATTATCAAAAACGCTTTAATGTTGATCTAGATCTTGAATCAGAAGTAATTGTTTCTATTGGGTCAAAAGAGGGCATATCTAGCCTAGCATTAGCTATTTCTGGACCTAATGATGTAATTGTGGTTCCAGATCCAAGTTATCCAATTCATAGTTGGGGTTTTACGATAGCAGGAGCAAGAGTAAAAAAAATACCACACAAAACTCCAGAAAAATTTTTTCTAGCTTTCAAAAAATATGTTGAATCTACCAAAAAAACACCTTTAGCCGTAATTGTAAATTATCCCTGTAATCCTACTGCTCAAATAGTAGATTTAGATTTTTACACTGAATTGGTGAAATTTTGCAAATATCACAATATCTATATCATTTCTGACTTAGCTTATGCTGAGCTTTATTTTAATGACTCCCCTCCTCCTTCAATTTTACAGGTAAAAGGAGCTAAAGATATTGCGGTAGAATTTAGTAGTATTAGTAAAACCTACTCGATGGCTGGATGGAGAATTGGCTTTGCTGTAGGCAATAAACATATAATTGCAGCTATTAGTAAAATTAAATCATATTTGGATTATGGAATTTTTACTCCATTACAAATTGCCTCCACTGTAGCTATTAATGAATGTGCTGAATACCCTGCTATGATGCGTGATATTTATAAAGAAAGACGGGATATTTTTACCAATATTCTCAAACAAGGGGGCTGGCATGTTACTATTCCTGAAGCTTCAATGTTTATTTGGACCAAATTACCAGAACAATATAAACATTTAACCTCTCTAGAATTTTCAAAATTACTAAT
>CAXPEK010000154.1:0-4516 GCA_964216065.1 Candidatus Actinomarina sp. | reverse complement strand
CTTTTTCAACACCCCTCCTAGTAAAAACTCTTACATCAATTACAGTTCCACTTACTCCAGGAGGAACATATAATGACGAATCTTTTACATCAGCAGCCTTTTCACCAAAAATAGCTCTAAGTAATTTTTCTTCTGGAGTAGCAGGAGACTCACTTTTTGGCGTAACTTTTCCTACTATTATATCTCCACCTGAAACCTCAGCTCCTACATTAACAATACCTACTTCATCTAAGTTTCTTAATGACTCCTCACCTACATTAGGAATATCTCTAGTAACCTCTTCAGAACCTAATCTTGTATCTCTAGTAGTTATTTCATATTCCTCAATATGCACTGAAGTAAATACATCATCAGATACTATCTTTTCTGACATTATTATAGAATCTTCAAAATTGTAGCCATTCCATGACATGAAACCTACTAAAACATTTCTACCTAGAGCTAACTCACCGTTTTTAGTGCTTGGACCATCAGCTATTACATCGCCTTTTTTAACTTTTTGCCCTACTCTTACTAATGGCTTTTGGTTAATGCAAGTATCTTGATTGGATCTTTGGTATTTTTGCAACTCATAAATCTCTACCAACTCACTAGAATCTTTATCATCTATTCTAATAAATATTTTTGATGAATTAACCTTCTCAACCACTCCATCATGTTTAGCAGTTAAGCAAGCAGATGAGTCGGTTGCAACCACTTTCTCCATACCAGTTCCTACAATTGGAGCCTGAGGGTATAGTAGAGGAACTGCCTGTCTCTGCATGTTAGAACCCATTAATGCTCGGTTAGCATCATCATTTTCTAAAAATGGTATCAATGAGGCTGCCACAGAAACGACCTGTTTAGGTGACAAATCAATAAAATCGACCTTATTAGAAGGAGTCATTAAGTAGTTTCCATTATGTCTACAATTATGAAAATCTTCCTTAAAACTACCATCTTCATGTAACTCTTCATTCGCTTGGGCTATTACATATTTTGATTCTTGTGTAGCTGACAAATAAACAACTTCATCAGTAACTATACCATTTACAACCTTACGGTATGGACTTTCTAAAAAACCATATCCATTAACTTTTGCATAAGTAGCAATAGAATTAATTAAACCTATATTAGGTCCTTCTGGTGTTTCGATAGGACAAATTCTTCCATAATGAGAGGTGTGAACATCTCTAACTTCAAATCCAGCTCTATCTCGTGATAAACCGCCAGGACCTAAGGCTGACAACCTTCTCTTATGTGTAATTTCAGATAACGGGTTTGTTTGGTCCATAAATTGCGATAATTGCGATGTACCGAAAAACTCTCTAAGTGTAGCTATTAGAGGCTTAACATTAATTAGCTCTTGTGGTAACACAGTATCTATCTCGATAGAATTCATTCTTTCTTGAATTGCTCTCTGTACTCTTACTAAGCCAATTCTAAACTGATTCTCAACCAATTCTCCTACCGATCTTACTCTTCTATTACCTAGATGATCTATATCGTCACTATCAGAATTATTAGCTTTCATCTCTACCAGAGTCTTTATTGTCTCTATAATATCTTGCTTAGTAAGTAATGTAACTTCTGTAGAGGTGTCTAAATTAAGCCTTTCATTTAATTTTACTCTACCTACATTTGAAAGATCATATTTATCATCATTAAAAAACAATGATGTGAATATTTCTCTCGCAGCTTCTGCAGAAGGAGGATCACCAGGCCTTAAAACCTTGTAAATCTCAATTAGAGCCTCATCCTCTGTTTTATTCTTTTCCGCTAGCATTGTATTGTGAATAAATGGAGTATTATATTTGCTGAATCTGATAAGCTTTACTTCCTTTTGAGCCAATATTGCTGGCAAATTATCTTGCGTTACTAATTCTCCAACTCCAATATCTTTATGCCCATTTTCTATATCTTCCGCTAAAACACAACCTAATATATCCTCTGATTTTAATGATACAGAGGTGATGTTCTTGTCTTTTAACTTCTTTAAAGTTAATGCTGTTATTTTATCACCTGCTTTAATATAGCACTTTTTATCCTCAGTTGATACTATGTCAAATGCTGCTACCGTACCTAATAAGGATTTTAAATCAATATCAGTATGCAAGTAGTTTTTTTCTATTTTGTAACTTTTGCTTTGATAAAATTCATTTAATATAGATGCCGTGTCGTAGCCTATTGCTCTTGCAAATGTTGTAGCAAGTATCTTTCTTCTACGATCAATTCTAAAATATAGAAGGTCTTTTGTATCAAACTCAAAATCTAACCATGAGCCTCTATAAGGTATAATTCTTGCCGAATATAGCAGTTTAGTTTGGTTAGTAGCCTTACCTTTATCGTGATCAAAAAACACTCCTGGAGATCGATGCAACTGAGACACAACAACTCTTTCAGTTCCATTTATAATAAATGTTGCTCTCGGAGTCATTAAAGGCAACTCTCCAAAATACACCTCTTGCTCTTTTATTGATTTTATCTCCTTAGAACCGGTATCCTCATCAATTACCCAAACTATCAATCTTAAAGTTACTTTAATGGGAACAGCATATGTCGCCCCTCTCTTTAGGCATTCGGCCTGAGAGTATTTAGGCTTATCTAATTTATAACTAACAAACTCTATAGTAGATAATCCAGTAAAATCATTAATCGGAAATACTGAAGAAAATACTTTGCCCAAACCTTCATTTAAAGAAATATTTTCAGGGTCAACAAAATTTTTATATGAATTTCTTTGCACCTCTATTAAATTAGGCAAAGGAATAACATCACCTATCTTACCCTAATTTTTACGATAAGTTAAAGCGTCAGTATTTCTGTTAGGATTTTTCATTACAAATATATAAAAGGTTTAAGAAGTAATTAAAATTAGCATTAGTGGGTTGAGCATTAAATTATTTTAGCTCAACAGTTGCACCCGCAGCCTCTAAAGCTTCTTTCATTTTGTTAGCCTCTTCTTTTGCTACACCAGCTTTAATTTCTTTAGGAGCAGCTTCAACTAAATCTTTAGCTTCTTTCAAACCTAACCCTGTAATAGCTCTTACCTCTTTAATAACATTGATTTTCTTATCTCCTATCGCAGACAAAAATACAGAAAAATCAGTTTTTTCTTCAGCAGCAGCCTCAGCAGCAGCACCACCTGCAGCAGCAACAGCAACAGGAGCAGCAGCGCTTACACCCCAACTTTCTTCTAATAACTTTGATAATTCAGCAGCTTCAACTACTGTTAATGTAGATAAGTCTTCTACTATTTTGTTTAAATCAGCCATAAATTTAACCTTATAAAATTTTATTAATTACTTCTTAGAATACGCTTCTATTACCCTAGCACACTGAACAGCAGGAGCTTGCAACACACAGGCTATTCTTGTAGCAGGGGTTTGTATCAAGCTAATTAACTTAGCTCTAATCTCATCTAAAGAAGGCATTTTAGAAATATTAATAATTTCCGCCTTATCTATTTGAGATTTATTGTAAGAACCAGCTTTGATCACTAGATTCTCATTTTCCTTTGCAAAATCAACTAATATTTTGGCAGCAGATACTATATCTTCTGCAAAAATCAATATGGTAGGACCAGCTAGATCATCTTTTACAGATTCGTAATCCGTTCCTTCTAACGCTAATTTTACTAAGGAATTTTTTGCTACTTTAACCTTAACATCATTTTTCTTGGCTATGTTTCTAAAAGCATTCATCTTCTCTACAGTTAAACCTGCATAATGAGCAACAAGCAAAATACCAGTTGATGATATATCTTGGTTTAAGTTTTTTACAAATTCTTTCTTCTCAGTTAAGTTCATTTCTGCAACCTATTAATTTATTGATGAAATTGATATTTCAATAGATGGACCCATTGTAGAACCAAGAAAAATCTTTTTAATATAAGTGCCCTTTACACCTGACGGCTTGGCATTTTTAATAGCTCCATATATAGCATCAAAATTACTTTTAATCTTATCAGCTGCAAAGCTAGCCTTTGCTATTGGGGCATGCACCAAACCAAATTTATCTATCTTTATTTCCACTTGCCCTTTTTTAGCATTTTCTACAGCCTTGGCCACATCGTTAGTAACAGAACCTAATTTTGGGTTAGGCATTAAACCCTTTGGTCACAAAATCTTACCTAACTGACCAACCTTAGACATCATATCTGGCGTTGCGATACAAAAATCAAAATCCACCTTCCCTAACTTGATTTCATCAATTAAATCTTCAGCACCAACCTTATCAGCACCAGCTTTTTTTGCTTCATCATGCTTATCACTTTTGGCGATAACCGCTATTTTAATAGTCTTGCCTAGACCTTCAGGCATACCAACAATTTCTCTTATATTCTGATCTTGGTATTTAGGATTGGCGTTTAAACTAAAAACCACATCTACAGACTCATCAAACTTAGCATTTGCATTATTTTTTACCAAATCAATAGCTTTAACTATCTCATACTGAGACTCTAAATCTAAATTCTTCTTTATATTGTTTAATCTCTTGTTTTTTGCCATCTAACTAATCTTCCAATACTTTAATT
>CAXPEK010000153.1:0-3399 GCA_964216065.1 Candidatus Actinomarina sp. | reverse complement strand
TTTATATAAATTTAGTTATTTGGGAGGCTTTGTAAATATTTCTATTGTATCGCCTAGAATTGCGGAGTTGCTAAAATATATGCCGGCAAAAATAGAAGAAGATAACGATAAAAGCTTAATAGCACCTATTTCGGGTAAAGTCATAGAAGTTAAGGTTTCTAAAGGTAATGAGGTAAAACAGTTTACGGAGCTTATTATAATTGAGGCAATGAAGATGGAAAATTCTTTAATTGCAGAAAAAGATGTTGTTATTAAAGATGTTAAGGTGAAAAATGGAGAAAATGTTCAGGCTGATCAATTGTTGATAGAATTTTCTTAGCCTTTTCCTTTTTATCGAGGAACTTAATATATTCAAGTAATGTTAAAAATTTACTTGACGAAAATAATTTAATCTTTATTTTTCTTAAACTTCACAAAATAACAATATTTTATGCCTACTATAAACCAATTAGTAAGAAAACCTAGAAAAAGGTCTGCAAATAAAACCAACTCTCCTGCTTTAGCGAATTGTTCGCAAAAGAGGGGTGTTTGTGTCAGGGTTTACACTACTACTCCTAAAAAGCCTAACTCGGCCTTACGAAAAGTTGCTCGTGTTAGACTTACTAATAAATATGAAGTAATTGCTTATATTCCAGGTGAGGGGCATAATTTGCAAGAGCATTCAGTGGTGTTGATTAGAGGGGGAAGAGTGAAAGACTTGCCAGGTGTGAGATATAAGATCGTGAGAGGTTCATTAGATACCCAAGGTGTGCAAGACCGAAAAAGATCTCGCTCTCGCTATGGGGTGAAAAAACCTAAATAATTAATAAAAAAATAATATGTCCAGACGTCACAGCGCAGAAAAAAGAAAAATCAATCCTGATCCAAGATATAATAGTTTGCTTGTTGCTAAATTTGTTAATAATTTAATGAAGGAAGGTAAGAAAGCTTTAGCTAGAAATATAGTATATGATGCTTTTGCACAAGTAGAGCAAAAGCTTAAGAAGCCTGCTATAGAAGTTTTTGAAGAAGCTATAGCTAATATAGAGCCAAAAATAGAGGTTAAATCTAGAAGAGTGGGCGGTGCTACTTATCAAGTTCCTGTTGATGTTAACCCAAACCGTGCCAAGGCTCTTGCAATAAGATGGGTGTTAGATGCGATGAGAAAACGAAATGAGCGTACCTCTAAAGATAAGTTAGCTGGCGAGATAATTGATATAATGAATGGTAGAGGCCAAGCTGTAAAAACTCGTGAAAATACTCACAAGATGGCTGAGGCAAATAGGGCGTTTTCACATTTTAGATGGTAATTTTAGATTTTAGCTATGTCACAATTTAAATATAACTTAGGTAACTATAGAAACATTGGCATCATGGCCCACATTGATGCTGGTAAAAATACTACAACGGAAAGAATATTATATTACACGGGCAAGTCTCATAAAATTGGTGAGGTTCATGATGGAGCTGCAACAATGGATTGGATGGAGCAAGAGCAGGAGAGAGGTATAACTATTACTTCTGCTGCTACAACTTGTTTTTGGAATAATAATAGAATTAACATTATTGATACACCGGGCCATGTAGATTTTACAATAGAAGTGGAAAGGTCTTTAAGAGTGTTAGACGGTGCTGTAGCTGTCTGTGATGGTGTAGCAGGTGTAGAGCCTCAATCTGAAACAGTATGGAGGCAAGCTGACAAATATAATGTGCCAAGAATATGTTTTGTAAATAAAATGGACAGAACTGGAGCTGATTTTTATCGTTGTGTAGATATGATGGTTGATAGATTAGGCGCTAAGCCTCTAGTTTTGCAGCTTCCTATTGGTTCTGGTGAGGATTTTGTTGGTTTGATAGATCTTGTAAAGATGCAGCAAATCATTTGGAAAGACGAGAGCTTAGGTGCTGAGTTTTCATATGGTGAAATACCAGCTGAGCTAAAATCCAAAGCTGAAGAATATCGTGAGAAGCTGATAGAGACGGCAGTTGAGCAAGATGATAAATTATTAGAATGTTATTTGTCTGGTGAAGATATTTCTAATGAAGATTTACTAAAATGCATAAGATCTGGTGCTGTTAAAAGTGATTTTGTTCCAGTTTTATGTGGCTCAGCTTTTAAAAATAAAGGAGTTCAATCATTGCTTGACGCGGTTGTAGATTTTCTTCCTTCTCCCCTAGATATAGGTGAGGTAGAGGGTACTGATGTTCACGATGAAGAAAAGAAAATTAAGCGTAAAGCTGATCAATCTGAAGCTTTTTCAGCTCTAGCTTTTAAAATTATGACAGATCCTTTCGTGGGTTCACTTACTTTTGCTAGAATTTATTCGGGTGTGCTTAAAGCAGGGGATACTATATATAACCCTATAAAGCAGGGCAAAGAAAGAGTAGGTAGAATGTTATTAATGCATTCAAACCATAGAGAAGATATTAAAGAGGCTAAAGCTGGTGATATTATAGCTTTAGCTGGTTTAAAAAATACTACAACGGGAGATACGCTTTGTGTGCAAGATAAGCAGCTTATATTAGAGCGTATGGAGTTTCCTGAGCCAGTAATAGAAGTTGCGGTAGAGCCAAAATCGACTGCTGATCAGGAAAAAATGGGTCTAGCATTAGGTAGGCTTGCATCTGAGGATCCTTCTCTTAGAATTTCATCTGATGAGGAAAGTGGTCAAACTATTCTTAAGGGAATGGGTGAGCTTCACTTGGAGATAATAGTTGATAGGTTGAAAAGAGAATTTAAAGTAGATGCTAATATAGGAGCTCCTCAAGTTGCATATAGAGAAACAATAACAAAATCATTTGAGGTTGACTATACACACAAGAAGCAGTCTGGTGGAGCTGGTCAGTTTGCGAGAATCAAGCTATTATTAGAGCCCAATGAAAAAGGAGAAGGTTTTTCTTTTAGCAGTAAAGTAGTAGGAGGTAATGTTCCTAAAGAATACATACCTGGAGTAGAGAAGGGTTTACAGCAAAGCTGTAATTCGGGTGTTTTAGCTGGATATCCTGTGGTTGACTTAAAGGCTACATTATTAGACGGTGCATATCATGATGTAGATTCTAGTGTCTTAGCATTTGAAATAGCTTCAAAGGCAGCATTCAGAGAGGCTGTACCTCAGGCTGGACCAGTTATTTTGGAGCCATTAATGAAGGTAGAAGTTATAACTCCTGAAGAATATATGGGGGATGTTATTGGTGATTTAAATTCAAGAAGAGGTCAGGTTAATGGTATGGAGCCAAGAGGTCATGCGCAAGTAGTTAAAGCTCATGTTCCTTTGGCGTCTATGTTTGGCTATGTGAATGAGCTTCGTTCTATGTCACAAGGAAGAGCTCAATTTACAATGCAATTTGCTTATTATGAGCAGGTTCCACAGCAAATAGCTGATGAAATAAAATCTAAGGTAGCTTAATTAATTATTAAAA
>CAXPEK010000152.1:0-7943 GCA_964216065.1 Candidatus Actinomarina sp. | reverse complement strand
TTTTAATTTAGGGCATGGAATAATGCCAGAGACCCCTATAGAGAATGTAGAATTTATGGTTAATTTTATAAGAAATAAAAAATTAGCGTAGAGAATCTATATTTTTAGCGTAATAATTAGATCCATCTTTAAATATATAAGATCCAGATACTAAAATATCTGCTCCTTTTTCTACTACTAATTTGGCAGTTTCTTGATTTATTCCTCCATCTACTTCTAATTTTATATCTAAATTTCTTGCTATAATTTTCTGTTTTAATTTAGCTATTTTATCAAGCTGAGAAGGTAAAAAAGATTGACCTCCAAAGCCTGGATTGACAGTCATTATTAAAATTAAATCTAATTTATCCAAAATATAGTCTAGACTATTTTCAGAGCTAGAAGGAACAAGGCTAACCCCTGCTTTTTTACCAGATTTTTTAATTAGATCTAAAGATCTATCTAAATGTGTGGATGCTTCTGCGTGAATAGTAATAATATCTGCTCCTGCTTTAGCAAAAGACTCTATATATAAATCAGGATTATTTATCATTAAATGGACATCAAAAGGTAAAGAGCTATATTTTCTAATAGATTTAACTACTTCTTGGCCTATAGTAATATTAGGTACAAAATTACCATCCATTACATCTATATGAATATAATCAGCTCCTGCTTTGGTAATATTAGCTACCTCTTCGCCTAATTTTGCAAAATCAGCAGATAAAATTGAAGGAGCTATCTTTGTGTTAGTTGACATGTTAAAAAAATTATGCAAATTATATGCTCATCTTAACAAAGAAAATTAAAATTGTAAATTTATAGGTAAAAATGATCACATTATTTAGTAATGCATATGCAAATGAAGCAGTAACCACTAATCCTTTATCCGGTTTTATTCCTTTAATTTTAATATTTACGATTTTTTACTTTTTAATAATAAGACCCCAGCAGAAAAAAATAAAGGAACATCCGAATATGATAAATAACCTTAAAAAAGGTGATGTAATAGTAACATCAGGAGGAATATATGGTAAAATAAGCAAAATAAAAGACGATATTATAGATTTAGATATAGCAAAAGAAGTGACTGTAAAAGTAGCAAAAGCGACAGTTTCTAATAAATCTGGGCAAGAAATTAAAATATTTCCAGAAGACAAGACTAAAAAAAATAATATTAAGAAAAAATAATGTTAAATATTCCTAAATGGAAAATATTTCTTACTTTTATTGTTTGTCTTTATGGAGTATTTATTGTTTTTAACAATATTATTACTACTAAAGAAGAAAAAAAAATTAATTTAGGTCTAGATTTAAGAGGAGGAGCATATTTGTTGCTTGAAATAGACCAAAAAGCATATTTTCATGAGAAAATAAAAATTTTAAAAGAAGAAATCAGAAATAAATTACGTACTGCAAAAATTGGATATTCAAATTTAGTAATAGAAGCAGAAAAAGTAAATTTTAATATAAGTAATTTAAAGGAAGATTTAAACGTAATTTTTAAAGATTTAGCAAAAAATATAAAAATCACTCAAAATGGTAAAGAAGTATCTATTAGTTTATCTCAATTATTCTTAACTGAGCAAAAAAATAAATTATTACAACAATCAGTTGAAATAATAAGAAAAAGAGTTGATGAAACAGGAACGAAAGAGCCTTTAATACAGCCTCAAGGATTAGCTAGAATTATTTTACAAGTACCAGGGTTAGAAGATCCAGAAAGATTAAAAAAAATACTAGGAAAAACAGCAAAAATGAGCTTTCACTTGGTTCATCCGGATCAACCAATAGTAAAAGATTTGTTTTTTTTACCTAAAGATTATCTAATTTTCGAATCAGCAGAACAAAAAGATTTATTTTATTTAGTAAATGAAAAAGCAGAAATATTAGGAGACCAATTAAATGATGCACAGGTAACTATGTATCAATCCATACCACAAGTAAATTTCAAATTTGACAATGAGGGAACAAGAAAATTTGGACAAATAACTAGCAGTAATGTAGGAAAAAGATTAGCTATAGTTTTAGATAATAAAGTAATAAGTGCACCGGTTATAAGAGAGGCAATAATAGGAGGAGAGGGAGTTATATCTGGTGATTATACCCTAGAAACAGCAAATGACTTAGCTTTATTATTGAGAGCAGGATCATTACCAGCTCCTATAAACATTATAGAAGAGAGGACAGTAGGGCCAACGTTAGGTGCAGATTCTATAGACTCTGGCAAAAAAGCGGTATTTACAGGATTTACATTGGTATTACTTTTAATGCTAATATTATATAAGCAATATGGATTGATGGCTATTATTGCTCTAATAATGAATATAATTTTTATTTTTGCTTTATTATCATCATTTGGAGCAACTTTAACTTTACCAGGTATAGCAGGAATAGTATTAACTATAGGTATGTCAGTAGATACAAATGTATTAATTTTTGAAAGAATAAGAGAAGAATCAAATACAGGTAAGTCAATTTATGCAGTTATAGATCAAGGCTTTAATCAAGCACTGAAAACTATATTAGACTCCAATATAACTACTTTAATAGCAGCATTTATTTTATTTAATTTTGGCACGGGACCGGTAAAGGGTTTTGCTATTACTCTAACTTTTGGGATTATTTCTTCTATGTTTTCTGCAATATTTTTAACCAGAATTTTTATATATAGTTGGATATCTTTTAGAAAGCCTAAAAAAATAATTATCTAAACTGCTTTATATAATAGCTACCAATAGGATCAGATCCATGCTCTTTATTGTAAGGATAGTTATTTGGTTGATAATTTTGGCTTGGATAGTTAGTAGAGCTAGAATTATTTTTATAGTTATAATCATTATTACTAGGTCTATTATTAAGTTGGTAGTTTTGGTTTGGGTAGCTAGAATAATTAGGGTTGTTAAAATTAGCAGGAAAGCCCCTATTATTATAAGGATTATTATTTAACTGTAGGTTTTTTTTACAGTTTTTAGTTATACTTAATTTTTTTAATTTTATTAGCTCTTCGTCAATTTTTTTTAGTGATATAGTTAATTTGTAAGTTCTTACTAAGGCAGGAATTACCATCATATTGGAAAAAGAAAATTTATTTTTTGCTTCTATTTTCTGTTTGTTCTGGTTTAGTATATCTATTTTTTGCCAGATAGTTTGGCAATCAATATAAATGTTATTTTGGCTTATATGGTAATTTTCTGCTCTATGACAAGAAGTAGAAAACAAAACTATAGTTAATAATAAATATTTAATATTTTTCATAAAATTATTTCTTTAATCTATATATTATAGCTAATTTTTGAAATTAGGTCAAATATTTATCTATATGAAACATTTAGAGCTGTTTAAATTGTGTTCAATCATACAACACATATAAGATGTGATATGGAGGTTAAACTAAGAGTTAATAAAAAAAATCTTGTTCACCATTATATTAATTCAAGGTATTTTTTATTCCTTTACCATATATCTAGCTTAGTATTAAAGCCTATAATTGGTGATTAATTTAGTTTTTCCTATAAGCTTAATAGCTAGTATGATATAATCTGCTTTATCTTCTTTATTTAAGGGGTCTGAACAAGTGTTTTATATATTTAATAACCAGTTAGTAAAACTAGCATTTGCCTTAGCTTCAAGCTGAATAAGGGCAGGAATTTTATAAGAATGTAATTCTTCTATTTTTTTTGTGAGCAAGTTTTTTTTAGTCTTAGAGGTTTTGGCAATAAGCAATATTTCTTGGGTAATATTTAGATTATCTGCTTCTAAATAATAAGAATTAACATTATTTATAATATTGACACAAGCAGCCAGTTTTTCTTTAACTAGTATTTTTGCTATTTTGTCAGCTTCTTTATAGTTATTACATGGGATATAAAACAATAAAAAAGACATTATGAGCAATTATTAACAATATAATTTGTAATTATTTCCTTAAATTCTGCTGTAATATTCTCACCTCTTAGAGTTTTTACTTTTTTCCCATCAATATAGATAGGGGCAGCGGGGTTTTCCCCAGAACCTGGTAAACTAATACCTATATTTGCATGTTTGCTTTCGCCAGGGCCATTTACGATACAGCCCATAACAGCAATATCTAAATCTTTAGCTTTTGGATATTTTTTTTGCCATAATGGTATTTCTTGGTTAATAAAATTTTGGATATCTAGAGCTAATTTCTGAAAATAATCACTAGATGTTCGGCCACAGCCGGGACAAGAGGTAACTAAGGGTTTAAAAGAGCGGATATTCATAGTTTGCAAAATTTCCTGGCATGTGATAACTTCTATAGTTCTTGAAGATCCAGGTTCTGGTGTAAGAGAGGCTCTGATAGTGTCACCTATGCCTTGCTGCAATAATAAAGCAAAAGCTGTGCTAGTAGCTATAATAGCCTTAGAACCAATGCCAGCTTCAGTAAGGCCTAAATGTAAGGGGTAGGAACAAGATTTGGCTAAATTTTGATAAATATCTACTAGATCTTGTACTTTGCTTACTTTGCATGAGAGTACAATTTTATCACTAGCTAAACCTATTTTTTCTGCAAATTTAGCACTATCTAATGCAGATAAAACTAAAGCTTTTTTTAATATTTCATTAGCCGATAAAGGCGAGGATTTTTTGCTATTTTCATCCATTAACTTTGTAGCTAATTTTTGATCTAGGCTGCCCCAATTAACTCCGATTCTGATGGGCTTATCATATTTTATAGCGCAGTTAACCATTATTGCAAATTGTTGCTCTTTTTTAGCACCATAACCTACATTACCTGGATTTATACGATATTTAGCTAAGCTTTCTGCACAATCTGGATAAAGTTGTAATAATTCATGGCCATTATAATGAAAATCTCCAACTAGAGGAACATCACAATTTAAATTAAGTAACTTTTCTTTAATTTTACTAATATTTTTTGCTGCTTTTTTAGTATTTACAGTTAATCTGACGATCTCTGACCCTGCCTTGTGCAGCTCTAAAATTTGCTTTATAGTACTATCTAAATCTTCAGTATCAGTATTTGTCATTGACTGAATAGCAATAGGCTCATTAGCCCCTATTGCTATATTTCCTATTTTTACTTTGTAGGTTTTATGACGCTGTGGCACTTTTTGGTAGAATTTTCTGCATATTACAATAGAATATTGTGAGCAAAAAACAAGTAAAACGATGAAATTCACTTATAGTTGGTTAAAAGAACATCTAGATATTAAAGCTTCAGTAACAGAAATTAGTAATAAGCTAACACAAATAGGCTTAGAAGTAGAAGCTATAAAATATAAAGGAGAGGGTTTAGCTAAATTTAAGACTGTAGAAATATTAGAGGTAAACAAGCATCCTGCAGCAGATAAATTAAATATCTGTAAAATAAAAACAGAAGATGATGTACTAGATATAGTCTGTGGGGCACCAAATGTTAGAGTTGGCCTAAAAACTATATTTGCTCCTTTAAATAGCATAATACCAGCTAATAACATGCAAGTAAAAAAGGTAAAAATAAGAGGTATAGAATCTGCTGGAATGTTATGTTCAGCCAAGGAATTAGCTATAGGAGAAGAGTCTGAGGGTATTATAGAATTGGCAGCCACAACCAAAATAGGCAAGCCTCTTATAGATATTTTTTCTTTAGATGATTATTTAATAGAAATAGCAATTACTCCAAATAGAGGGGATTGTCTCGGGGTATATGGTATAGCAAGAGATTTAGCAGCAACCAAAATAGGCAAGTTGAAAAAATTAACAAATACAGAGCTAAAACCAGAATATAAAGCAAAATACAGTTGTTCTAATAAAAAAGCAGCTGAAAATCAAATAAATCTGATAGAAATAAAGAATGTAGTAAATCGGGAATCACCAGAATGGTTAAAGCAAAGATTAGAGTCAATAGGGTTAAAAACCAAAAATGCTATAATAGATATAACTAATTACATGCTTTTTAATTATGGTCAGCCTATGCATGCATATGATACAGATAAGCTAGATGGGCAAGAAATAATCATTACTAAAACCACAGAAGCTGAGAAATTAATAGCTTTAGATGATAAAGAATATATGTTAGCAAAAGATTCTTTGGTAATTAAAGATGCAAGTAAAATTATAGCATTAGCAGGAATAATAGGGGCAAAAAATAGTGCAATAGAGACAGCAAGTAGCAATATTTTGTTAGAGGCGGCCAATTTTTCTGCTTTAGATATTATTAAAACTGGCAGAAATTTGCAGATAGAAACAGATTCTCGCTATAGATTTGAACGAGGCATAGATGCTCTCTCTACTAAAAATATTCTGCAGAAGACAGCGCAGCTTATTGTAGAAATATGCGGTGGTACAATAAGTGATGTAGTTTCAACTACACAAGATTTTGCTGAAAAGCGAGTAACATTAAGCTATGCAGCTCTGGAAAGAGCGGCGTGTTACAATATTGCTCCTAGAAGAAGCAAGGAAATTTTCACAGATTTAGGTTTTAATGTTTCACGTGAAACATCAACAGAAATAGAATTGATTATTCCAAGCTGGAGAAATGACATTAGTATCGAAGAAGATTTAATAGAAGAGGTTTTGCGCATAGAAGGTTATGATAAAATACCATTAGAGCCCATAAATTTAGTTAATAAACTTGAAGAGAATTTCTTATATGTAAAACAGGATTTTTCGATTAAAAAAAACTTAGCTTGTTTAGTTTTAAATGAGGTAATAAGCTGGTCTTTTTATAGTAAAGAAGATGCTTTGTTATATGGTTTTTCAGATAATTTAAAATTAATTAACCCTATAAGCGAAGAATTAGCTATTATGAGAGAGTCGCTAGTGCCTAATTTAGTTAGGTTGGCAGCAGCAGAGCAGAATAAAGGAGAGATAAATTCAGCAATATTTGAAGGTGGTAAGATATTTTTATGTAAAGAGCAAAATCAACAAAAAGATGCTGTAGCAATATTAAGGGCAGGGCCAAGAAGGGGTAAGGAGGTAAATAATAACTCAGAGATCTATGATATATTTGATATAAAGTCAGATGTTTTCGGTTTATTAGCTAATTTGGGGATAAATTCTGATAAGTTAGAATATACTAGTCAAGAGCTGCCTATATATTTGCATCATAATCGGTCGGGCAAGATTTATTTGGGTAAAAATTATTTAGGTTATTTTGGCGAGCTTCATCCTAAAATAGCGCAAAAATTGGGTATAAAAATGCGCGTAAATATAGGAGAAATATTTTTGGATAATATGCCAAAAATTAAGGGCAGAAAGAAACTATATATACAAAATGATTTGCAGGCGTTAAGTAGAGATTTTTGTTTTATAATAGATGAAAAGATTAAAGCAATAGAACTAAAAAAAGAGTTGTTAAAAACTAATCAAGAAATTGTAAAAGAGGTTAGAATCTTTGATGTTTATACAGGAGAAAAACTACCAATAGGTAAAAAATCTATAGCTCTTACTGCAATGTTGCAGCCGGTAGAGCGTAGTTTAACTGGCGCAGAGTTGGAAGAGTTTAATTTAAAAGTAATTAAAAATTTTGCACAAAAGTTTCAAGCAGAATTGCCTTAGTTTTTTCTGAAATCGAGAAAAGATTGCAAAATTACGCAAGCGGAAATTTTGTCATTATTTTCTTTTTTAAATTCTTTGTATTGCGTTAATCTAGCTGCAGCTCTGGAGCTATATCTTTCATCCCAAAAAAAAATATCTAAAATAAATTTTTGATTTAAAATATTGGCAAAGCTTTTAACTTGTTGAGCAATAATTTTATATTCATTATTTAACTCCTTGGGTAAGCCTATAACTAAAGTAGAGACTGCATAGCTGGCAAATTGGTTAGCTAGATAGTTAAGATCTGTATTGAGAATAGTTCTTTGGTAGTTAGCAAGAGGGGTTGCTATAGTTAAAGTGGGGTCAGATAGAGCAAGACCAAATTTTCTAGTGCCAAAATCAAGAGCAATAATTCTACTTTTATTATATTTAGAAGATTTTGCTTGATTAATATTCTT
>CAXPEK010000151.1:0-13505 GCA_964216065.1 Candidatus Actinomarina sp. | reverse complement strand
CTACTAACAACATGAAAAATACTATAGCCATAATAACCCATAAAAATCGCTCCCAAAGCCAAAATATATAATGGCATGGTCATAATTTGCGGAACTTTATGAAAATGCCTCACTTTTGATTCACCATGAAAAGCTAAATATAATAATCTCCACGAATAAAAAGCTGTTAAAAAGGCCGCCATTAATCCCATGATAAAAGCAAAGAAACCATATTTACTATTAGCCATATATGCTACTTCTAAAATTACATCTTTAGAAAAATAACCTGAAAATGGTGGTAAACCAGCAATAGCTAATGAACCAATCCAAACTAATAAATAAGTCATAGGTATTTTCTTCCATAAGCCACCCATTTTCCGTAAATCTTGTTCATGCGCAGCCGCAACTATGACATTACCAGCACATAAAAATAATAAAGCTTTAAAAAATGCATGTGTGACTAAATGAAACATACCAGCTGCATAGGCTGAAACACCGCAAGCAAAAAACATATATCCTAATTGTGAGCATGTTGAATATGCTATGACTTTTTTAATGTCATTTTGAGTAATAGCAATAGTTGCAGCAAAAATACAAGTTAAAGCTCCAATAATGGTCATTAACTGTAATGTGATTTCAGAAAGTTCAAACAATGCTGAGCATCTCACTACTAAAAATATACCGGCTGTAACCATAGTTGCAGCATGAATTAATGCCGATACTGGAGTGGGTCCTTCCATCGCATCAGGAAGCCAAACATGCAACCCAAGCTGAGCCGATTTACCCATACAACCAATAAATAACATGAGACAAATAAAATCTATGTAATTCACATGGTAATTAAATATAGTAAAGCCAATATTCTTATAAGCTGAAGCATATGGCAATATATCAGAAAAATAAAATGAACCAAATAAAATATAAATTCCCATTAAACCTATTAAAAAAGCAAAATCTCCTACACGATTAACGATAAATGCTTTGAAAGCCGCAAGATTAGCCGACTCCTTTCTATACCAATAGCCAATTAACAAATAAGAGCAAAGACCTACTCCTTCCCAACCTACAAATAGCTGAATTAAATTAGCAGATGTCACTAAGATCAGCATAAAAAAAGTAAATAATGATAAATATGACATAAATCTATTCACTCTTTTCTGATCAGACATGTAGCCTAGTGAATAAAAATGCACAATCGCTGAGACTAGATTCACCACCACAATCATTGAAACTGATAAAGCATCTAATTTTATGCCCCAATTTACCGAAAAATCTCCAACCTTAAGCCATTTTAATAATTCTAATTCGTAGTTTGCTTTTAACAAAACAACTTCCTTAAACAGCTCTAAAGAAGAAATTGCTGCTAGGGCAACTAATATACAGCTTGCTATATTTAAAAGCTTTTTATTTTCTTTTAAGGCAAAAATTGCTGTAACTAATGATGATAATAGAGGTAAAAAAATTGCCAGCTTAATATAAATCATTTTAGCCCCTTAATAAATTAACTTCTTCTGCATCTATATTGCCTTTCATCCGAAAATATATAATTAAAATAGCAATACCTATAGCCACCTCTGCCGCGGCAACAGTCAAAATAAAAAGCACAAAAATTTGTCCTAGCAAATCTCCAATTTCGGCAGAAAATGCAATAAAATTAATATTAGCTGCCAACAAAATTAACTCTAATGACATTAAAAAATTAATGATAGTCTTACGGTTTAAGAGCATGCCTATAATTCCTATGATAAAAACTGACAAAGAAACTATCAAATAATAACTAATAGGTATGTTCTGATATGTTAACAACTCCATTATACACCTTTTCCACTTAAGATTTTTACAATTTTTATTGAGTCTTCCTTACTCCGCGCCACTTGCTCTAATATTTTTTGCTTTTTAACTCCTTCTCTATCGCGCAAGGTCAGCATAACCGCACCTATCATCGCAAGCAATAAAATCACACCAGCTATTTGAAAATGAAAAAAGAAATCTGTATATAAAATCAAACCAATATTTTTTATATTTTCTAACTCATAATTTATTGGGTAAGTTGCTTCAGGAACATAGCTATTTAAATTATATGATAGCGCAAAATATAATTCAAAAAACAAAATCGCTGCAGCTAACACCACCACGGGAATAAATTTTAGAAAAGCACGCTTAAATTCTTTTAACTCTATATTGAGCATCATTACCACAAATAGAAATAAAATAGCTACTGCTCCAACATAAATTATAACTAATAACAAAGCTAAAAACTCTGCTCCTTTTAATAAAAACAAACCAGCTGCACAGAAAAAACCGAAAATAAGAAATAATACTGAATGTACAGGGTTACGAGCAATCACCACAAATAAGGCAGATGCTATTAACAAAACTGAAAAAATGTAAAATGCGATTAAATTCATAGTTAAATTACTTATATGTGATATCTTCTTCTATATTTTTAAATAAAGCATCCTCCCAACGATCACCATTATCTAATAGCTTTTCCTTATTATACATTAGCTCTTCTCTAGTCTCTGCGGCAAATTCAAAATTTGGCCCTTCTACTATCGCATCAACTGGACAGGCCTCCTGACAATAACCACAATATATACATTTAGTCATGTCAATATCATATTGTGTCGTTCTTCTTGAACCATCAGCTCTTTCTTCCGCCCGAATAGTAATAGCTTGTGCTGGACAAATTGCCTCACATAGTTTGCAGGCTATACATCTCTCTTCACCATTTGGATATCTTCTTAAAGCATGTTCTCCTCTAAATCTTCTACTAACTGGCCCCTTCTCAAAAGGATAATTAATAGTTACTTTTTGTTTAAACATAAAAAGGAAAGTTTTTAACAAACCCGCCAAAATCTCTAATAATAAAAAACTTTTTATATAAATTTTTGCTTTCATCCTAACCTGGTAACTTATCATAAAAAAATAGAAAACTTGCCTCACCTACAAGCCAAATTAAGGTTAAAGGTAAAAACACCTTCCAACCTAATCTCATTAATTGATCATATCTATATCTTGGCAAAGAAGCACGCACCCAAATAAAAATAAATAAAATAGCTAAAGTTTTTAAAATAAACCAAAATTGTCCAGGCAATATAGCAAGAAAATCACCAGAAAATGGTGATAGCCAGCCACCTAAAAATAATAAGGTGGTAATCGCAGACATTAAAATCATATTAGCATATTCACCCAAGAAAAAAAGCGCAAATGGCATAGATGAATATTCAACATTGTAACCTGCTACCAGCTCTGCTTCTGCTTCCGGCAAGTCAAAAGGATGACGATTAGTCTCAGCCAAAATTGAAATAATAAAAATCACAAATAAAGGAAATAATGGCCATATAAACCAACCATTTTCTTGAGCTGCTACTATTTCAGTAAAATTTAAACTTCCAGTTAATAATAATACACTAACAATAATCACCCCCATAGACACTTCATAAGAAATCATTTGAGCCGAAGAGCGAATAGCCCCTAAAAATGCATATTTAGAATTACTAGCCCAACCCGCCATAATAATACCATAAACACCTAATGATGATATTGCCAGTACATATAACACTCCTAAATTTACATCGGCTATAACAAAATTATCACTAATTGGTATAACCGCCCATGCTATTAATGCTAAACTATAAGTTACAACTGGTGCTAATAAAAATATTACCTTATTTGCTCCTGCCGGAATAATAGGCTCTTTGAACATTAATTTCATACCATCTGCTAAAGGCTGAAACAAACCAAATGGACCAACTATATTCGGACCTTTACGCAATTGCATTGCTGCTATAATTTTACGCTCTAGCAAAGTTAAAAATGCAACACAGCCAATTAAAGGCACTACTAAAAGCAAAATTTTAGTTATTATCTCTATAATATGCATTAGATCTTTAAAAATTTCTGCTTCAACCATTCTTTTTCCCTAAAATTTCTTGGACACATTTAGTTAAAGTAACTGAATTTTTGGCAATTACATTAGTAAAATAAAAATTTTCCACATAATTTTTAAATGGCTCATTAGTCAAGCTATTGGCGGTTTTTACTGTCGGCAATTTACTTTCATCACTTGGCTTTATTTCATCACATATTGCCAAATGAGGAAAATCTTTATAAATTTTATCTCGCAAGTTTTTTAGATTAGTATAATAGCTAAGTTTTAATGATTTTTTGATGCCATTAATAATCTCCCAATCAATTTTAGCTAAGCCAACTGGCTTTATTGCCTGTGTTACTTGTTGCACTCTACCCTCTAAATTTACATATAATGCGTCTTTTTCAGTATAACAAGCAGCAGGTAAGATAATATCAGCTACTGAAACTGCCTCATCACCATGCGTACCTATATATATGTTGAAACTATGCTCTAATTCTTTTACATCTTGCTGGTCGTAACCCAGTAAAAACATTAAATCTAACTTTTGTTTTTGCGTAGAATCGAGCATTGCCTTAGTATCTTTTCCTCCTTGAGGTGGAATAAAACCTATATCTAACGCACCTACTCTAGAGGCAGCATTATGCAGTATATTAAAGCCATGCCAACCTTCTCTTACTATAGAAAATTGAGCAACTAAACTATAAAGAGCAGCTATGATTGCCTGAGAATCAGCTCTCAAATAAACAGACTCTCCAACTATAATCATTGGTTTTTTCGCTTTCTTTAATTTTTGCGCAAATTTATTTTTACCACTAATAAGCTCATTAATTATTTGGGCAGAATTGCCTAATTGCTCATAAGGGTAGGTTAAATCATTTTCGACACCAATATTAGCTATAATAAAATCTTTATTATTAACATATTGCTTTCTAATGCGGGCATTTAAAATAGCTGCTTCTTTTCTGGGATTGGTCCCTATGAACAAACATAAATCTGCCTCTTCAATAGCAGCTATACTAGTATTAAAAATATACTCAGCTCTATTGTTATTAGCCATGCTTGAGTTTTTCGGACGCGCATCATAATTTTTAGAATTTAACTCATTCATTAGCTCTTTAAGCAAATACATTGATTCAATATCAGCTAAATCACCAGCTAAAGCTCCTATTTCTCCTTTTGATTCTTGAGTTTCTATAATTTTATCAGCTATAATATCTAGAGCCTCTTCAAAAGTTATAGCAATAAATTTACCTCCTTTTCTTAAATAAGGACGATCAATTCTTTGCAAAGCTAAACCATCATAAGCAAAACGAGCTTTATCACTAATCCATTCTTCATTTATTGCTTCATTTAGTCGTGGCAGAATTCTTACTACCTCTCCAGCCCTTGAATCTACTCTTATGTTACTACCCAAAGCATCATGTATATCAATTGAGTCAGTTTTAGTTAATTCCCAAGGACGAGCCTTGAAAGCGTAAGGCTTAGAAGTTAAGGCACCAACTGGGCATAAATCAATAATATTACCCGACAATTCCGAAGTTAAAGATTGCTCAACATAAGTAGTAATCTCAGTTTGCTCACCTCTATTTACAGCACCTAACTCTGGCACTCCAGCTACTTCCGTAATAAATCTAACACATCTAGTACAATGAATACATCTAGTCATATGTGTTTTGATTAATGGACCCAAATTTTTAGAACTAACGGCTCTTTTATCTTCTAAAAATCTACTTTCTCCTGCTCCATAAAACATTGCTTGATCTTGCAGGTCACACTCGCCACCTTGATCACATATAGGACAATCTAATGGATGATTAGCTAACAGAAACTCCATAGCACCATTACGGGCATTTTTAACCATCTCAGAATCAGTTTTAACTTCCAAACCTTCCATTACCTGTGTTGCACATGATGCTTGTGGCTTTTTTGGCCCTACACTTAACTCAACCAAACACATTCTACAATTTCCAGCTACAGATAAGCGGTCATGATAACAAAAACGCGGTATCTCTATACCTACTAAATCACATGCTTGAATTAAAGTAATGCCAGCAGGCACTTCATATTCTTTATTATCTATTTTTATTTTTACTGTACTCATAATTAATTTACTTAGCGTAACTTTCTATTCTTTCTAATAATAAAGGTTTAAAATGTTGAATTAAACCCTGAATCGGCCAAGAAGCAGCATCACCCAACGCACAAATTGTATGACCCTCTATGCGCTTAGTTAAATCGTATAATTGCTCTATTTCTTCTTTCTTAGCATTACCCTCTACCATTCTATTCATAATTCTCATTAACCAACCAGTACCCTCACGACATGGCGTACATTGACCACATGATTCATGCTTATAAAATGCAGATAATCTAGCTATTGCCTTAATTAAATCAGTTTGTTTATTCATTACTATAACCCCAGCAGTACCCAAACCAGAACCATGGCTAGCTAAAGCATCAAAATCCATTGTGACTATATCACAAATGTCTTTTGGCAATAATCGTACAGATGAACCACCAGGAATAACTGCTAATAAATTATCCCAGCCCCCAATAACTCCACCGGCATAATTATCAATTAATTCTTTTAAAGGAATACCTAGCTCTTCTTCTACATTGCAAGGCTCATTTACATGTCCTGATATACAAAAAATCTTAGTACCAGTATTATTCTCTTTGCCAAGAGAGGCAAACCATTTTGCACCTCTGCGCAAAATAGTAGGTATAGAAGCTATAGATTCAACGTTATTGATAATAGTAGGACAACCATATAAACCAATAATTGCTGGAAAAGGAGGCTTTAATCTAGGCTGACCCTTATTTCCTTCTATTGATTCTAACATAGCTGTCTCTTCACCACAAATATAAGCACCCGCGCCACGATGTACATATATCTCTATGTTATGCGTTGAGCCGCAGGCTTTTTGCCCTACCAAACCCGCTTCTTTAGCCTCTAAAATTGCTTGCTCTAAAATTCTAGCTTCATTGTAATATTCGCCTCTAATATAAATATAGCAAGTAGCAGCCCTAATCGCTTTACTAGCTATTACCGCACCCTCAATAATTTTATGAGCTTCATGCCTAATAATATCACGATCTTTACAAGTACCAGGCTCCGATTCATCAGCATTTACAATAAGATAATGCTCTTTCTGATCATCTTTTGGAATAAAAGACCACTTCATTCCCGTAGGAAAGCCAGCCCCACCTCGACCTCTTAGACCAGAAGCTTTGACCTGCTCAATTAACCATTCTGAGCCTTTAGCCAAAAGCTCTTTAGTATTTTGCCAATCACCACGCTTTTTTGCAGCAGCTAAAGAATAATCAGCAAAACCATATAAATTAGTAAAGATTCTATCAGCAGGCTTAAGCATGACTTACCTCTTCTTGATTATAACTTAATGGCTCTGAAGCATTTCGCCCTGTTTGCGAACCTATTTCTACTTTTCTGCCCTCTTTCAACATTTGCAAAATCTCAATTATCTTATCCGCTGAAAGATCCTCATAATAATCATCATTTATTTGTACAATAGGAGCATTTACACAAGCACCCAAACATTCCACTTCTTTAATGGTAAAAAACTCATCTATAGTTGTTTCATTTAACTCTATACCTAAATGCTTCTTACAAGCAGCCATAATTTGCTCAGCACCTCTTAACTGACATGGCGTAGTAGTACAAATCTGCAATAAAAACTTACCAACAGGCTTTAAATTATACATTGAATAAAAAGTCGCTACTTCATAAACCCTAATTGGAGCTAAATTAATAACGCTCGCAATATAATCCATCGCTTCCCTAGTCAGCCAACCATTATTTTGCCTTTGCGCCAAATCTAGCAAACCCATAACCGCACTTTTTTCTCTATTTTGCGGATATTTAGCAATTATCTCTTTTGCCTTCTGATAATTCTCTTTATTAAACTCAAAATTCTTATCCATTACCGATCAATTTCACCAAAAACAATATCCATTGTACTAATTACTGTAACCACATCTGCTACCATATGGCCTTTAGTCATAAAATCTATAGCTTGTAAATGAGCAAAACCAGGCGCTCTAATATAACATCTATATGGTTTATTAGTACCATCTGCAATTAAAAAAACGCCAAATTCACCTTTTGGAGCTTCTACCGCCTGATAAGTCTCCCCAGCTGGAACATGATAGCCTTCTGTATATAATTTAAAATGATGGATTAATGACTCCATCGTTTCGCGCATTTCCATTCTAGTTGGTGGTGAAATTTTCTTATCTAAAGTTTGCACTGCACCATCTGGCATCTCTTCACAACATTGCAAGATAATATTTACTGATTGACGCATCTCTTCGACCCTAACTAAATAGCGGTCATAACAATCACCATTTTTACCAATAGGAATGTCAAAATCTACTTTATTATAGACATCATAAGGCTGAGATTTACGCAAATCCCAAGCAATACCTGAACCTCTTAACATCGGACCAGTAAAACCCCAATCAATAGCTTGAGCCTTTGAAACTACACCTATATCAACTAATCTTTGCTTAAAAATGCGATTTTCTGTTAGCATATCTTCCATGTGATTAATATGCTTAGGAAATTTTAGAAAATAGCGATATATATCTTCCAACAAACCAGCTGGTAAATCTTTAGCGACACCTCCTGCTCTAAAATAATTAGCATGTAATCTAGCACCACATACTTTTTCATAAAAACCCATCATTATTTCTCTTTCCTCAAAGAGCCATAAAAAAGGAGTCATAGCCCCAACATCCAGAGCCTGAGTAGTTATATTTAGAATATGATTTAAAATTCTGGTAATTTCCGAAAACATTACTCTAATATATTGCGCTCTAAGCGGCACTTCTGTTTGCAGCAATTTTTCTACCGCCAGAGCAAAAGCATGCTCTTGATTCATAGGCGAAACATAATCTAAACGATCAAAATAAGGAATAGCCTGTAAATAGGTTTTCTGCTCTATTAATTTTTCTGTACCTCTATGCAACAAACCTATATGCGCATCTGCTTTTTCTACCACCTCACCATCTAATTCTAAAATAAGACGCAAAACACCATGAGCAGCGGGATGTTGCGGCCCAAAATTAAGCGTCATATTTTTAATTATTTTATCATTACTTTTCATTTGTTGCTCTATTTTCACTAGCTAAATTATCAAATGCTTTTTCATCGCCAGGCAAAATCTGCTTAGCAATATCACCCTCCCACGGACTAAGATAATCAAAATTCCTATATTCCTGATCTAACTTCACTGGTTCATATACTACTTCTTGTTTTTCTATATCATATCTAACTTCTTCATAACCAGTAACAGGAAAATCTTTACGCAACGGATAATGTTTAAAACCATAATCTGTTAATATTCTGCGCAAATCGACATCACCGCTAAATTTAATGCCATACATATCAAATACCTCTCTTTCATACCAACTAGCCGAACTAAATAAATCTCTTACTGAGCATATTGTTTCTTTCTCCGTTAATTTTACCTTAACCCTAACACGCAGATTGTTTTTTAAACTAAGCAAATTATAAACCACTGCAAATCTTTTATCTAAATGAGGATAATCAACCCCACATATACTGACTAGCATTGTGAATAAATAATTAGTATCATCTCTTAAACCTCGCAAAAAACCATGCAAAGATTTAGCAGAAACCAGCAACATTATTTCATCATTTAATATAGTCATATCAGCCTGATAATGTTTAACTATATTTTCTTTTAAATGCTTAACTAGATTACTATCCATTTATCCTATCCCCTCTTAATCACACCAGTTCTTTTAATCTTATTTTGCAATTGCATAATACCATATAACAAAGCCTCAGCAGTGGGCGGACAACCAGGTACATATACATCTACTGGAACTATGCGATCGCATCCTCTAACCACCGAATAAGAATAGTGATAATACCCCCCGCCATTAGCACAAGAACCCATAGAAATAACCCATTTTGGCTCCGCCATTTGATCATATACTTTGCGTAATGCCGGTGCCATTTTGTTAGTTAAAGTACCGGCCACTATCATTACATCTGATTGCCGAGGTGAAGGCCTAAATACCAACCCAAAACGATCCATATCGTAACGAGCAGCAGCACTATGCATCATCTCTACTGCACAGCAAGCAAGGCCAAAAGTCATCGGCCATAAAGAACCAGTTCTCGCCCAATTAACTAAACTATCTAATTTTGCCGTAACAAAGCCTCTGTTATTTACTTGATCTATAGCTTCCTTTAAAATCAAATCCTGTTCTTTAGCATTAAGCTGAGAATCTATCTTTTTTACTCCCATTCTAATGCACCTTTAAACCACTCATAAATAAAACCTATAGTTAATATAGCTAGAAAAATCATCATTGACCAATAACCAACTACTCCTATTTGCCCAAGAGTCACTGCCCAAGGAAATAAAAAGGCTATCTCTAAATCAAAAATAATAAATAAAATTGCTACCAAATAAAATCTGACATCAAACTTACTTCTGGCATCACCAAATGGCTCAAAGCCACACTCATAAGCAGCTGATTTACTTTTATTGGCAGCCTTAGGAGCCACAATAAAAGGTATCATTAATAGGGCAGTTGCTATGCAAATTGCAATAACAATAAAAATAAATACTGGCAAATAGCTAGTGATAATGCTTTCCATATTAAACGCAGTTTTTCAGCATCATAAAGTTAATTAGTCTTAGTTTCAAGTAGATATTCAAAACTATCATTAACGCCTTCTAACAATACTAGCAATACTATAATAATAGGGCCAATCTAGCCAAAACATCCTTTTTATGCAAGGCATTAATACTAATTCTTAACCTAGGCTCTTTGACAGTAGGTGGCCTGATAGCACCAACATAAAATCCTTCTGCTAATAATTGTTGATATTTTTGCTGCATCAGCTCTATTTGCTGAAATTTTTTTACAAATATAGGTGTAGCTAAATTTGCAAACCCTGCTTTACTACTAAAAAACTCAATATTATCAAGTAAGCTTTGTACCAACTCACCTGATTTAATTAACTGCAATGCTTTGCTAGTAGCCGCTATAATATTAGCTGGCAAGGCCGTACTATATATAAGTCCCTTTGCTCGATTTAACAAAAAATTACATAAATTTTCTGAACCTGCGACATAACCACCATAGCTACCTAATGCTTTAGAGAAAGTACCTATTTTAATATGATTTTCATAGAATATATATTTTTCATTTAAGCCAAAACCATGTGCATCATCTGTGATAAGCCAGGCATCATATTTTTTTGCTATATTAATAATCTCATTAATATTAGCGCGATCTCCATCCATTGAAAAAATTGTTTCTGTAAGAATCATAATCTTCTTACAACTTGCATGCTGCTCTTTAATCATTTCTTCTAAATGCTTTAAATCATTATGCCGGTAACGCAAAAATTTTGCTTTACTAAGCAAAGCACCATCAATCAAGCAAGAATGTATTAATTTATCAGCGATAATTACATCATGCCTATCACATAAAGCTGGTACGATACTAGCAGAGGCTAGATAACCACTACCAAAGATTAAGGCAGCGGCACTATTAACAAAATTAGCCAAATCAGACTCTAATTGCTGATATAAATCATGATTACCACAAATCAATCTAGAGGATTGGGCTCCTACGCCAAATTTTTCTAGCGCTTTTATCGCTGCTTCAGTTACGTCTTGGTGCTCTGCCAAACCATAATAATCGTTAGAAGCAAAATTTTCTAAAATCTGGCTTTTATATATGAGCTTATGTTGCTTCAAAATACTGACATTTTTTAGTTTACGCAAAGTTTGTGTTTTTTCTAACTTGGCTAAATTATTGGCACAATATAAATCAAGACTTGTCATTCTGTTATTTTATTACTATATTTACAGCATTATTCATAATATTTTATTAGATGGCAAAAGAAATAGTAAATTTTGAAATAGGAGTAATTAGAAAAAACTGGAACATAGAAGAAATCAAATCTTTATATGAATTACCTTTTAATGACCTACTTTATTACGCACATCAAACTCACCGTAATAATTTTAACGTTAATCAAATACAAATTTCTACTCTTTTAAGCATAAAAACAGGAGGCTGCCCTGAAAATTGTAGCTATTGCCCGCAATCAGCCCATTATGATACTGGTCTCGAAAAAGAATCTTTAATGCAGCTAAATGACATTATTGCAGCAGCAAAAAAAGCAAAAAAAGCAGGTGCAAGCAGATTTTGCATGGGTGCCGCATGGCGTGAATTACATGATCGTGATGTCGAAAAAATCTGCACGATTATTGAAGAAGTAAAAAAAACTGGGGTAGAAACTTGCATGACTCTAGGCATGATCAAAAAAGATCAGGCTAAAAAACTAAAAAAAGCTGGCTTAGATTTTTATAATCATAATATTGATAGCTCAGCAGAATTTTACGAAAAAATTATTAGCACTAGAACTTATCAGGACCGGTTAGATACACTCGAAAATTTAGCTACAAATAATATTAATATATGCTCAGGTGGTATTTTAGGTATGGGCGAAACAAGAATTGACCGTATTAAAATGCTACTTACCCTAAATAAATTAAGCAAATCCCCAAAATCCATACCTATTAACTTACTAGAAAAAGTAAAGGGTACACCTTTAGCACAACAACAAGAATTAGATATTTTTGAATTTATCAGAACAATTGCTGTAACTAGAATTGTTTTTCCTGAAGCGTTTGTTCGCTTATCAGCAGGTCGTCAAAATATTAGTCAAGAAGCACAAACTATGTGTTTTTTTGCTGGAGCTAATTCTATTTTTTATGGCGAAAAACTACTTACTCAAGGTAATCCAATTGAGAATGAAGATCTTGAGTTATTAGAAAAACTTGGCATTACAGCCAATTAAATGGTCACTGTAAGCTTCATTATGTATGATAAATAGCAATCATTTTAAAAGTTAGAATACTCGAATTTTTTATTTTGCTAGTTAAATTAACTAGATATATATTAGTAATATCAATTCCCATCTATAAAGCTGTTTTTAGTCACTAATATTAGCTTCAGAAATTTTAAGCTAAAATTGCAGAATAAAAATAGGTTTATAGATAGGATTTGGTATTATTATCGTTTTGAATATAATGTTTTGTGCCGCAGCATACAAAGAACTCACAGATAGATGAACAAAAAAAAGCTGATTTTCCTTCTATATTACAATCACATATAGAAGAATTAATAAACATAATTCCAAAAAACATTAACGCAGAAGAAGTTGATAAGCAAATTAAAGAATTTGCAAGCCAATACCAAAAACTAAATTTAGCCACTAAAATAGCAACTGCTGATTTAGTAAATCAAACCAATGATAATGGCAGCAGTTTATTAAGCATTGCTGCTTCAGTTGGTCATCTAACCCTTGTAGAGGATTTAATTACCAAAGGAGCAACCATAGATCACACAAATAAATGGAACAATACAGCACTTCACGTAGCTTCAGCTCGAGGGTTTACACAAATAGTGCAGCTCTTAATTGATGGAGGCATCAGTTTAAACGACCAAAATGAAGATGGTAATACAGCGCTACATTTAGCTGTGCAAAAAAACCACATAGAAATTGTTCAAACTTTAATAGCTGCGGGCGCAGAACTAACTCTTCAAAATAAGGTTGAAAATACCGCACTTC
>CAXPEK010000150.1:0-4662 GCA_964216065.1 Candidatus Actinomarina sp. | reverse complement strand
AATATTAAATAAATTACTAGAAAAATTACCTAATAAAAATTTTGTTATTAATAATGTAATTGATGGAGATTTTCCAGCTCACGATCCTGATCCAACTATTGAAAAAAACTTAACCCAATTAAAGCAGCTGCTTAAAAACAACAATTGTGACTTAGCAATAGCTTTTGATGGTGATGGCGATAGGTTAGGGGTGTTAGATAATGAAGCAGAAGTTATCTGGGGAGATCAGTTAATAACTTTATTTGCTAAAGATGTATTAAGTGATTTGCCAGAGAGTACTATTATCACTGATATTAAAGCAAGCTCTGTATTTAAAAGAAAAATTGAAGAATATAAAGGTAAGGCTTTAATCTGGAAAACGGGTCATTCTTTAATTAAGGCTAAAATGAAAGAAGAGTGTTCCCCTTTAGCTGGTGAAATGAGCGGTCATGTTTTTTTTGCTGATAAAAATAACCATGGATATGATGATGGCTTATATGCTGCTATTAGATTAATAGTAATCATTGCGAAATATAAAATTAATTTAGCAGATTACCGTAAGTCCTTGCCTCTAACTTACACGAGTAAAGAGGAAAAAATAGCAGTAAAAGAGCAAGAAAAATTTAGGATAATTGAGATAATAAAAGCTATTTTACAAAAGGAGCAGATAGATTTTTTAGCAATCGATGGAGTTAGGGTAAGTGCTGAGGAAGGTTGGTGGTTGATTAGAGCATCTAATACTTCACCATATTTAACTACAAGATGTGAAGCAGATTCTCAGGAGGGGCTTAAAAGGTTGCAAAATAGAATTAACCAATATGTAGGAAAAGCTAATAAGCTTGTAAGTTCGCTTTAGCGATAGCAAATTCCAGCTCCAAATATAGAATTTGGTCTAATACCAACTCCAATTTATAAATCTGTTTTTAGTCAATAATATTAGTTTCAGAAATTTTAAGCTAAAATTGCAGGACTAGCCTTCGCTAATTTAAAATTTTAGCTTGGAATTTACGGAGTTAAAATTGAAGAATAAAAGTAGGTTTATAGATGGGGTTTGTTATAATATATTGATTTTGCACTTAGCTCTTTGCTTAACATTTGTTTTAGCTAGAATAGCAAAATTTAGGTTTTAACTTAATCATAATGATTAGAGTTATAGTAGTTAACTAAATTTACCTACTATTTGGTCAAAGCTATTCTTCGGTGGTTGTTATATCACTAAGACTCAAACATGGGCTCTCTAGATATGCTAGCAAGATTGATGTTTAAAACCTATTTGATTTTGCGAGGTTCTTGATATTAATTATGGCTTTATTTGTAATTTGCTAGCTATTTATGCTTAAAAAAGCTTAAGAAATTATTAAGGGTCGAGTATTTAGCTTAATCTTGCACAGGCATTTTTGATTCTAACACAGGCATTTTCAAGATTTTCATTTGAGGTTGCATAAGAAACTCTAAAATAATTTTTCATGCCAAATGCTATACCAGGAACGACTGCAACTAGTGCTTCTTCTAGGAGATAAGAGGCAAAATCAGTGCAATCTTTAATAATATTACCATTAGGGTCTTTGCGGCCGATTAGATCTTTGCAAGAACAAAAAATATAAAAAGCTCCTTCTGCTTTATAAGGTTCTAATCCTGCAATTTCTGAGAATTTTTCTAACACGAGATTTCTTCTTTTAAGAAAAGCTTCTTTTCTTGATTTGAGATATTCTTGCTCACCATTAAGGGCTTCTAATGCAGCATATTGTGAGATAGAAGTAGGATTTGAGGTGCTTTGTGATTGAATTTTTGCCATCGCCTGGATAAGTTTGCTAGGTCCAGCTGCATAACCAATACGCCAGCCAGTCATAGCATATGCTTTAGACACACCATTTACTGTTAATATTCTATTTTTTAAATCAGGTGCTATATTTGCTATAGTGTAAAACTTAAAATTATCATAGGTAATATGTTCATAAATATCATCACTAATAATATTTACATGTTGATATTTTCTAACTACTGCTGCTATCTCTTCTAATTCTGTGTAGCTATATGATGCGCCAGTAGGGTTAGAGGGTGAGTTTAGAATAAGCCATTTAGTTTTAGCTGTGATATTTGCTTCTAGCTGCTGAGCGGTTAATTTAAAATTATTTTCTTTAGGACAATCGACAATTACAGCTTTACCTTCAGCTAGTAAAACCATATCTGGATATGATACCCAGTAAGGAGCAGGTATAATAACTTCATCTTCAGGGTTTAAACTGGCCATAAAAGCATTATATAAAACTTGTTTTCCTCCTGTACCTACTGTGATTTCTGATAAAGCAAAATCAAGGTTATTTTCTTGTTTAAACTTAGCTTGTATAGCTTTTTTTAACTCTACTATACCGTCAACAGCGGTATATTTAGTATGGCCATCATGTATAGCTTTTATAGCAGCTTTTTTAATATTATCATGTGTATCAAAATCTGGTTCTCCAGCTCCTAATCCTATGATGTCTTTTCCTTGAGCTCTTAATTCTTTTGCTTTAGTGGTTACGGCAATAGTTGGCGAAGGCTTTATTTTATTTAATCTGGCTGCTAGCATTTTACTAATAATTCCTAATAATAACAAACAAATTAATATTTATTTAATTAAGATGCAATATCAAGATTAATAATAGAAAAAATTATTTTATTTTGAATTTTAGCGAAAATAATATACAATATTTATTAAATACATGTTAAAATTAAAGGTTGATTTATGTCTAAAATTAAAACTGATCCACTCTTTCTAGGTTTAACAAGACCCGCTACAGTTTTTGGGGTTACTTATCCTTTTGCAGTTCTGAATGGTTTTAGCTGTTTGATATATTTTATATTATCTAATGATTTTAAAGGATTTTTGGCCATGCCATTTTTTCATTTTATTGCTTATATGATTTGTGCAAAAGAACCACTTGCCCTTGATTTAATTATGATGAAAGGAGCAAAATGCACTAAATGTCGAAATAAATCATATTATGGTGCAAACTCTTATGATATCTACTGAATATGTTTAAACTAAGTATCAAGAAAATTAGAACTGATAAACAAAAAGTCATTAATAACGAATATTCTGCTACTAATTTTTTGCCATATGTTAGTCATTATAATAATAATACATTATTTTTGACTAAAAGCAGATTAATGAGGGTGATTAAGGTTAAAGGCTTTTCTTTTGAGACGGCAGATGATGAAGATTTAGAAATAAAAAAATCTTTAAGAAACTCTTTATTTAAGGGTATGGGTTCAGGAAGCTTTTCTATGATGTTTCATACTATTAGAAGAAGACAAAGAGCTTATCCAGATGGCAATATGCCTAATTTATTCTCACAATATGTAAACGAAGAATGGCGTTACAGGCATGGTGATAAACATAGTTTTATTAATGAGCACTATATTACTATTATTAGAAAAAAAGATGAATCAACATCTGCTATACTAAATAATGTGATTAAGGCAATTGAGAAAAAGACTGATAAAAATGCTTGGATAAGGGAGATGCAAGATAATTATGATGAATTAGATGAAATGACTGATCGTATGCTCAATGCGTATTCAAGTTATGGTGCAGAATTGTTAGGGACTAAAAATACTAGAAATGGTCCATTTTCTGAGATATTAGAATTTTTAGGTTCGTTAATAAATTGTGGTTATCGTCAGCCAATTCAAGTTCCTGCTTCAAATATTGCTAATATACTTCCCAATCATAGATTATTTTTTGGCCCTAAATCTATTGAGGCTAGAGGTGTATTAGGTAGTAGATATGCTGGCATTGTTAGCTTAAAAGAGCATAAACCTTATACTCATGCTGGTATGCTTGATGGTTTTTTAAAATTACCTTTTGAATTTATAATTAGTCAAAACTTTAATTTTATTGATAGATCTAGTGCTATATCTAGCATGCAGCTACAACAAAATAGGTTGCAGCAAGCTGAAGATAAAGCAAAATCACAAATTATAGAAATCAGTGAAGCTTTGGACATAGCGATGAGTGGTGAAATAGCATTTGGTTACCATTCTCTACAAATTCTATGTATAGAAGATAGTATTAAGTCATTAGAAAGTGCTTTGTCTTTAGCTGTGGTGGAATTTGCTAATATAGGTATAAATGCGGTTAGAGAAAAAATAAATTTAGAGCCAGCATATTGGGGTCAGTTGCCAGGTAATGATGATTTTTTGGTTAGAAAGTCTAATATCAATACTTTAAATCTAGCATCTTTTGCATCATTTCATAATTATCCTGCAGGTAAAAGATTAGGGAATCATTGGGGTAACGCTGTTACCGTATTTAACACCACTTCTGGTACGCCTTTTTTCTTTAATTTTCATAACAGAGATGTTGGGCATAGTACAATAATTGGTCCTACAGGGGCAGGTAAAACTGTATTGATGAATTTTTTATGTCTTCAAGCGCAAAAATTTAGTCCTCGTACTTTTTTCTTTGATAAGGATCGCGGGGCCGAAATTTTTATTAAAGCAATAGATGGAGTACATTTTTTTCTAGACCCGGGACATGAAACGGGTTTTAATCCGTTGCAATTACCTGATACTAATAATAACAGACATTTTTTAATGGATTGGTTAAAATCTTTAGTTACCGGAAAAGATATGCCGCCACTTACTCCTGAAGATCTTGATACTATTAAAGATGCCAGATCGGAAGAGCGTCGTGTAGGG
>CAXPEK010000149.1:0-2714 GCA_964216065.1 Candidatus Actinomarina sp. | reverse complement strand
ACCTATTACAGCTTCACCTGAAATTGCAGTTCCTGTAGTGTAAAAATCATTTTTTATTTCTGCTAAATATAGATGTTGCCAAGCTCTATATGATTCAATATTTTGGTTAAGTGTAGTGTTGTAATTGATAAGATTATTGCCGTCACCATTGCAATTATCCGGATTATTATCACAGTTATTTTGCCAATAATTATACGCATTATGAAAATCACCAGGTAATGAATTATATGTTGTTTTAAAGCTATAGATATCTGCTTCTAAAGCTTGAAATTCTGAAATAACTTTGCTTAGCTTAGCCCCAGCATTTAATTTATCAGCGGAGCTAATAGTAAGAATGAGTAGAGCAATTATTACTAGCGAAATTGCTAATTCAATAAGAGAAAAACCATGTTTTGTAGCTTTACAAGATAAATTTTGATAAATCATCTAAATTATTTAAATTTGCTTCTTCTATGTTTTTTTCTACAAATTGCTGATCAATTTTTATAACAGCTCCTCCCATATTATCAGCATTATAACTAATATCTTCGAGCATTTTCTCCATAATAGTTTGCAATCTTCTAGCTCCTATATTTTCAACTTTTTTATTGATGTTAGTTGCAAGGAAAGCTATTTTTTCTAAACCAGTATCAGTAAATTCTAATTTTACATTTTCAGTTTCTAATAATGCTTCATATTGCAAAGGTAAACTACATACTGGTTCTTTTAAAATCCTTAGCATATCTTCTTCATCAAGAGGATTTAATTCTACTCTAATAGGAAGTCTTCCTTGTAATTCAGGTAATAAATCTGATGGTTTAGCAAGATGAAATGCACCAGAACAAATAAATAATATATGATCTGTTTTAATAGTGCCATATTTTGTTTGTACAGAAGTTCCTTCCATTAGAGGAAGTAAATCTCTTTGCACACCCTCGCGGCTTATTTCTTTACCGCTATGGCTTCCATTTCTAACTACAATCTTATCTATTTCATCAATAAAAACTATACCCTCATTTTCTGATGCAGAGAGCGCTTTTTTATTGATTGTATCTTCATCAGATAGAGCTTCACTCTCATCATTTTCTAGTGCTATTAATGCTTCTTTAACTTTAAGTTTTTTTAACTTTTTTTTGCCACTATTAATAGCTTTGCCAATCATATCACTTAAATTTATAACTCCCATAGATGGTCCAGATGATAAATCTATTGGAGAAGCTTGGGCTTTGGTTTCGCTAACTTCTACTTCTATTTCTTTATTATCCATTTCACCATTTAAAATTTTTGTTTTAAAGGTTTCCTTGGTTTCTGGGCTGGCTGTAGGTCCTACTATAATATTTAACACTTTATTTAGAGCATTTGCACGAGCCTGCTCTTTAACTTCTTCATGGTGGCGCTCTTTTTCCATTTTAATTGCTATTTCAACCATATCTCTAATGATTGACTCTACATCTCGTCCTACATAGCCTACTTCTGTGAATTTAGTTGCTTCAACTTTTATAAAAGGAGCTTGAGCAAGTTTTGCAAGTCTACGAGCTATTTCTGTTTTTCCTACTCCAGTTGGTCCAACCATTAAGATGTTTTTGGGCATAATCTCATCTTGTAATTCAGCTGCTACATTTTTTCTTCTCCATCTATTGCGTAGTGCTATAGCTACAGCTTTTTTGGCTTCTTGTTGACCAACAATAAATTTATTTAATTCATCAACAATATTTTGTGGAGTAAGGTTTTTAATCATAGGGTCTCTAATATAATATTATTATTTGTATATACACAGATTTCAGCCGCTATATGCATAGCTTTTTTGGCAATTTCAGCTGCATCTAAATCTGTATCTTGTAATGCTCTTGCTGCAGCTAAAGCATAATTTCCACCAGAGCCAATAGCAATAATACCATCTTCTGGCTCGATTACATCACCAGTACCAGATAAAATTAAGGAAACATTTTTATCAACTACAATCATCATGGCCTCTAATCTGCGTAGATACTTATCCATACGCCAATCTTTAGCTAACTCTACACAAGCTCTGGTAAGTTGTCTAGGATGCATTTCTAATTTTGCCTCTAATCTTTCAAACAAAGTAAAAGCATCTGCAGTTGCACCAGCAAAACCTCCAACAATTGAGCCATCAGATAATTTGCGAATTTTCTTTGCTGTTCCTTTCATTATGGTAGGTCCAAGAGATACTTGCCCATCTCCTGCAATTGCTACTTTGCCATTTTTTCTAACTGAGACGATAGTTGTCCCGTAAATTACATTTGGTTTGTGATCAATCATATTAAAAATATTTTTTATATTTTTATAAGTATAGTTTTAAGAAAAAGCAATTATTTATATTAGTGCTTTTAATTCAGCTAAATCAGAGATTATTTTTGCTTTTACAGCTTTGACTTTAGTTTCTGACGAACTATTTACTAAAATTGACTGCATACCTAGATTTTGTGCACATTCATAATCTACTATAGAGTCGCCAATAAAAAGAATATTTTTTTTATCTGCTTCATTGTAACTATGTGGCTCAAGTGCCTTAATTACTGGAGTAATATTGGGTTTGTCATAATTTGTATCTAAACTGCCAATAATATTACTAAAATATTGATCTATGTTTAGTGCTTTTGTTTCTCTTCTAACCGAAGCTCCTTTTTTGTTGCTAACAATAAATAAGGGAATTTTTAAGTTGGTTAAATAATTTAATATTTCATGAGCATATGGTAATAATTTAAGCCTAGCCA